>JBFIIN010000430.1:0-3140 GCA_041601225.1 Oceanococcus sp. | reverse complement strand
GTGGTGACGCGTGGATTGAGCGCGATGGTGAGAATCTCCGGGTAAAACGCGACGCGCTGGTGCGCGAGGGCGATGTCATCGTCACCGGACCGGGTGCCAAGGCGCAGTGGTGGCTGGAGGATGATTCGATTTATACGCTCGGCAGCAATTCCCGGCTGAAAGTCGAAGAATTCAAGTTGTACCGCGGCGCAGAACAGCAGAAATCCGGTCTGGGCCGGATCGCTCTGAATCTGCTCAAAGGGGGCTTCCGCACAATTACCGGTTTCATTGGCAGCCGCAACCGTAGCGCCTATTCCGTCCGCACGCCGGTGGCCACGATGGGCATACGCGGGACGGATTATACGTCCATTCTGCTTGAGCCGGACGAGATCAAGGGCCTCGCTCCGGGGCTGTATGTGCGTGTGGCAACCGGCGCTGTCGAAATAAGCAACCCCAACGGCACATTGCAGGTCGGCGCAGGCGAAATTGGCTTCGTGCCGGTCGGCGGCGGTGCGCCGCGGCTGGTGATCGATGCGCCAACAATCCTGCTGGCCTTCTTCTGGGAAGATGAATTCCAGTTTGGCGTCGATTTTTTCCTTGAGCTGGATGTGGATATCCGAATTGAGCCTGAACGTCCCGCCAGTCCCTCCTGATTATCACTCCCGGTTGATATAGAACTGCTGGGCGAATCGGAGTTCGGTTTGTTGGGTTGAGCCCTGAGGCCGGATGTCGAAGCGGAAACTCAGAGTTTCCAGATTGCTGAACGAAAATTCGCCGATGGTATAGATCGCGTTCTGCTCGCGAATCTCGCGGAATTGGCGGGTCTTGGTCTGGCCCAGCAGATTGCGGACCTCGCCGCTGATGGTCGCGGGCAAGCCGATTTGCGGCCGCTCTCGGTGCTGCACGTTGAGTACCACGATGCCGCGTCGGGCGCTGCGCTCGACCCCGTAGGCTTTGGCCGTGGCCGGCGTGAGTTCGCTGGTCGGCAGCGCGATGTAGTGCACCAGATAGTCGCCAAATTCCAGTTTCTGTTCCGCAGTTGCGATGAGCGGCAGCCCCAGGCAAGACAGCCCTGCGCAGAGGAACAAGCGTCGGCTCAACATCGTTTGCGCTCCAGCAGATAGATTCCGATTTCGCCAGTGATATTCGGTAACAGGCGCCGCCCCTGACGATGCCGGCTATCGGTAACGGTCCGTTTCAGGATGCTGATTCCCATGTCGGTGCAGAGTTTCTCGAAATCGTTCAGCGTGCAGAGGTGGATGTTTTCGGTGTTGTGCCATTCGGCCGGAAGATTCGCGGTCTTGGGCATGCGCCCCTTGAGCAGGAGTTGCAGTCGCGTGCTCCAGTGGCCGAAATTGGGCAGGGTGACGATACCCTGGCAGCCGATCCGCAACATGTCGCGCAGCACGGCTTCGGGATGCTGGACCACCTGGATGGCCTGGGTCATGACCACATAGTCGAAGCTGCCATCGGCGAAATCGCCAATGCCGGCATCGATATCGGTCTGCAGGACATTGACGCCGCGCTCGATACAGGCCACCACATTGTCGATGTTCAGTTCCAGACCATAACCGGAGACCTGGCGCTGCTTCTGCAAATGGGCCAGCAGCGCGCCATCCCCGCAACCCAGATCCAGTAGCCGCGAACCCGGAGCTATCCACTCGCTGATTATGGCAAGGTCGGCGCGCAGGCTCATACGGTCTCCCGGGCGATCTGCCGCATGTAGGCGCTGAACGTTCGGACGTAGGATGCGGTCGGTACCAGAAAATCATCGTGGCCCAGCGTCGAATCGATGCAGGCGTAGCTGACGTCTCGCCCAGCGGCGATCAGACCGTTCACGATTTCTCGCGAACGTTGCGGGGAAAAGCGCCAGTCGCGCTGGAATGCCAGCACCAGAAAGCGGGCCTGGGCCTGTTTCAGGGCGCTGACCAGGTCGCCGCGGAACTCGCGGGCCGGATCGAAATAGTCCAGGGCCTTGGTCATCAGCAGATAGCTGTTGGCATCGAAGCGATCGATGAAGCTCTGGCCCTGGTGTCGCAAATAGCTTTCGACCTGAAACTCCGGGTCGTAGTTGAAGCGGGGCCTGCCGTCGGCAAGATCCCGACCGAACTTTTCCGCCATGGCGTCATCGGAGAGATAGGTGATGTGACCGAGCATACGGGCGAGCATCAGGCCGCGGGCCGGAATGCTGTTATGCGCGACATACCAGCCATCATGAAATTCAGGATCGGTGCGAATCGCCTGCCGGGCAACTTCATTGAACGCGATGTTCTGCGTCGAGAGGCGTGGCGCGGCGGCTATCACAACGGCATGGGCGACCCGCGCGGGGTAATCGATGGTCCACTGCAGGGCCTGCATGCCGCCCAGGCTGCCGCCGACCACGGCCTTCCAGCGCTCAACGCCGAGTCGGTCCGCCAGGGCCGCCTGCGAGCGCACCCAGTCGCGTACGGTCACCAGGGGGAACTCAGGCCCCCATACCTTGCCGGTATCCGGATTGATGGAGTTGGGGCCGGTTGAGCCGCCGCAGCCCCCGATATTATTCAGGCTGACCACAAAAAATCGGTTCGTGTCCATAGGCTTTCCCGGACCAATGCAGGAATCCCACCAACCCGGCTTGCGCTCATCCTTGCTGTGGAAGCCAGCCGCGTGGTGATCGCCCGACAAGGCATGGCATACCAGGACCGCATTGTTTGCCTGGGCATTGAGTTGCCCATAGGTTTCATATACCAGTCGGTAAGCGGTCAGCTCGCGACCGCATTCCAGGTTCAGCGGCTGGCTGATTTCCGCGATTTGGGGCTCGACCAAGCCGACGGAGTCGGCGGCAAATGTGCTCAACGGAAAACCATGGGTAGCGGCAGCAGCTGGGCCACAAACTGCAAGGCAATAATGACGAACAGCGGTGACAGATCCAGACCGCCAATGGCGGGCAGAACGCGGCGAACGGGTCGTAGCAGCGGCTCATTCAGGTTCCACAGCAAGCTACTGGCGGGGCTGTGCAAATTGGCGCCGAACCAGCTCATGATCGCCTGGATCAGGATGGAAAATGTGAACAGGTTGACCAGCATTACGATGGCCTTGATGCCTGCAAACCACAGCACCGCCAGCACTGAGAGCGAGCGGTCGATGATCAGCAGGTCGATGAAGACATTCAGCGCGATCAG
>JBFIIN010000429.1:0-3147 GCA_041601225.1 Oceanococcus sp. | reverse complement strand
TGCGCGAGAAATACGGCGCCAACGCACGCAGCCAGATGCTGAAATATCACATCCAGACCTCCGGCCGTTCGCTGCATGCCCAGGAAATCGATTTCAACGATATCCGCACCACCCTGCAGGCCCTGATCGCGCTGTATGACAACTGCAATTCCCTGCACACCAACGCCTTTGACGAAGCCATCACCACCCCCACCGAGGACTCGGTGCGCCGCGCCCTGGCCATCCAGCTGATCATCAACAAGGAATGGGGCGTCAACAAGAATGAGAACCCCAATCAGGGCGCTTTCATCTTCGACGAACTGACCGAACTGGTGGAAGAAGCCGTGCTGGCTGAGTTCGAACGCATCTCCGAACGCGGCGGCGTGCTGGGCGCCATGGAAACCGGCTACCAGCGTGGCAAGATTCAGGAAGAATCGATGCATTACGAACATCTGAAACACTCGGGCGAGTTGCCCATCGTCGGCGTCAACACCTTCCGCAACCCCAAGGATGCCGAACAACCACAGGAAACCACGGTGGAACTGATGCGCTCCTCCGATGCGGAAAAGGATGCGCAGATCCAGCGCCTGCACGATTTCCAGCAGCGCCACGCCGAGGCCGCGCCCCAGGCGCTGGCGCAATTGCAAAAGACCTGCATGGATGGCGGCAATATTTTCGCCGAGCTGATGAACGCCGCCCGCGTCTGTTCGCTGGGGCAGATCACCCATGCCCTGTTTGAAGTGGGCGGGCAATATCGCCGCAACATGTGAGGCCGCGGCACCATCGGCAGCGGTCTGAATTCCCGGCTGCCGGATCCGCGCGGGGGTGGCTTCACGCACCCACCGGCAACACCGCGCGCTGACCGGGTTACACTTTCGCCCGCACGCGGGATTTGCGCACCGCAAGCCCCAGCCTGCCCCGTGATTACACCCCTAGCCCGGATTATTCATGAACATGACACGCCCTCGCTTGTTCCTTGAATCCACACGCCATTTTTCTCAAGCGGCAATAGTCCCGGCTATGACCGCGAGCGTAAAATTCCGCGTGAATCCAAGGCCCTGCGTGATCATCGCGCAGCTTCATGAATAAGCCGGGCTCGCTTGACACCTCCTGCGGGGCAGTCCGCCGCACCATGAACAAGGCATACATATGAAATCATTCGCAGGTAAAACCGCCGCCATCACCGGCGCGGGTTCCGGCATCGGCCGCGGCCTGGCCCTGGCGCTGGCCCAGAAAGGCTGCCGCTTGTCGCTTTCGGATGTGAACGAGACCGGCCTGGCCCAGACCGTGAAGCTGGTTAATTCTGCGAGTACCGTGGATGTGACCAGCCAGATTCTGGACGTCGCCGATCGCGAAGGCATGCACGCCTGGGCCGACCAGACTGCGGCGGATCACGGCGACGTACACATGATTTTCAACAACGCCGGCGTGGCGCTGGCCGCCGGCGTGGCCGACGCCAGCTACGAAGACCTGGAATGGATCGTCAATATCAACTTCTGGGGCGTCGTTTACGGCACCAAGGCCTTTCTGCCCCTGCTCAAAGCCAGCGGCGACGGCCACATCATCAACATCTCCAGCGTATTCGGCCTGATCGGCGTGCCCAGTCAGGGCGCCTACAACGCCACCAAATTCGCCGTGCGTGGCTTCACCGAGGCGCTGCGCGAAGAGCTGGAAATCGCCGATGAACCCGTATCCGCCACCAGCGTGCACCCCGGCGGCATCAAGACCAACATCGCCCGTGCCGCACGCTACTCCAGCGAAATGCAGGAACTCGTGGGCCAGGACGCAGCAAGCGGCGCCACAAAATTCGAAAAGCTCTTTACCACCACGCCCGATTCAGCCGCCAGCACCATACTCAAGGGCGTGCAGCGCAACGCCCGGCGTGTGCTGATCGGGCCCGATGCGCACGCCATCGACATCATCGCGCGTCTCATGCCCAGCAGCTATCAGCGGATCATCGTCGCCGGCGCACGCATGGCCCTGCGTAACAAATCCTAGCCCGCGATCACAAATCCAGCGGGCTGATCACACCACGCCCGCCCCGGTTCAGGACATGGGTGTAGATCATCGTCGTGCTCACATCCGCATGGCCCAGCAACTCCTGCACCGTGCGGATGTCATAACCGCCCTGCAGCAAATGGGTGGCGAAACTGTGTCGCAAGGTGTGCGGCGTCGCCGGCTTGACCAGACCGGCCCGGCCCGCCGCCACGCGGACCGCACGCTGCAAGCGGGCGGCCACATCATGATGCCGGCGCTCCAGGCCTGAGCGTGGATCGACACTGAGCCTGGCCGCCGGAAACACCCAGAACCAGGGCCATTGAATCGGCGCGTTCGGATATTTCGTGGCCAGTGCGCCTGGCAGATAGACCCCGGCAACATCCGCAAGTCGATCCGCGCTGAACAGTGCGCGCGCCTCCTCAAGTTGCCGCCGCAATGGCGACAACAGCGAGCGCGGGATCATCGTCATCCGGTCCTTGCCGCCCTTCCCGTCGCGGACCATCAGTTCCTGCCGTTCGAAATCCAGATCCTTGACGCGCAGGCGCAGACACTCCATCAGGCGCAGCCCGCTGCCGTACAACAGACGCGCCGGCAAAGCCTGATCCGCCGGAAGCTGGGAAAACAGGCTTTCGACCTCCACCCGGCTCAACACCACCGGCAAACGCTTCGGCTTTTTGGCGCGAGTGACCTCGTCCAGCCAGGGCAACTCAATCCCCAACACATCTCGATACAGGAACAGCACCGCAGCGAGCGCCTGATTCTGGGTCGATGCGGCGACATTGCGGTCCACCGCCAAATGCGACAGGAAGGCCTCAACCTCCGGGCCACCCAGATCACGCGGATGCCGTAACCCGCAAAAGTGTACGAAGCGCACAACCCAGTGCACATAAGTCCGCTCGGTACTCAAACTGTAGTGTCGCTTGCGCAATTCCGCGCGCAGCAGATCCAGCAAGCGCGGCTCGGCATCCTCCATAGCAAGACCTGATATCGTAGAACCATCTGGCATAACGGCCCCCGCCCGAAGAACCGGACAAACGGCAAGAAAAATGGCAATTCCCGACAAAACGCGGTTTGCACACCACCGCGTCGCAGAACCTGCCCAAGGTTTTCGCGAACCCCATGATTTTGGGGGAGTTTTCTTCCCACGCGCCCAGATTATTTGTCCATGGG
>JBFIIN010000428.1:0-3184 GCA_041601225.1 Oceanococcus sp. | reverse complement strand
CGCGCCGGGCCAGACCGCCGGCGGCGCACCGAGCCAGAGTGCGAGTTCCGCGCCGGGCCAGACCGCCGGCAGCGCGCCGGGCCAGGCCGGGCAGCTCGTTCAGAATGTCGATGGCGGAGGTGCTGGGCAATCCTCCCACCCGGCAGCGCTGGATGCGCAAACACTGGACATGCTGCGGTCGGTCAGTCAGCAAAGCCAGGCGCCCAAAAACTACAACGACTCCCAGCTCGCGCAGGACCTGAGCGCGATCGCCCAGGGTCAGCCCGTCATGGGCTGGTCTCCCGCTTCGGCAGCGGACTCCCTCCACCGCGCGCAGGCCATCGGTCGGGTCTTCAATGAAATACAGGCCGACCGCCACATCCCGAAGCTGCTTAAGCCAAAATTTTCCAACATGCGCTTTGCGGTCATGAAGTCGGCGCTGGCCGATGCCAGTTTCTTCAACGATCCGGCACATCCCGTTCGCCAACTGCTCAATGAGCTCATCGCATTGGCCGCGAAATCGCGGGTCAGCACCAAACGGGGCGCGGCCAACATCAGCGAACTGCTTTCGGAGATTCACGCGCAGTTCGAGGTTGCCGCCGACGCCGCCAAGCCGGATCCCGACCACGAAGAACTCGCTGACGAATTAGCTATCGAACAATTTGTGCAGGAGCGTAAGGCCGAAAATCAGAAGCGCCGTGATGAGATCATTCGCAGATCACGTGAATTGGCCACCGAGGAGCTGTGGCTGCGTACGGCGCAGCGCGAACTCCCCGCGGCCGCGCGCCGAATCTGCGCCTATGGCTGGGTTCCGATGGCGGCACTCAAGCTTCTCCATCATGGCGCCGATAGCACAGCCTGGAACGGCGGACTGGAATTGCTCGACCGCATCGTCGAGGGAGTCGATCCGACAGGCGCGTTCAGTGTCGATATGGCCGAGCTTTGCGATGACTTTCGCAGCAATCTGAAAGAAGTCGGCATGGTCGACGCACGCATCGATTCGCTCGTTCATGATCTCGCACAGGCCATGAGCGAGAGCGCGGTCCGTGGCCGTAGCCGAACGCGTGCCGTGCCTGCCGAGACCCGCGAATCGTTGCTCGATCGCCTCATCGTGCCTGGCAACTGGTTCAAGGTATACGACCGTCAACTGGGCCAGGCCCGCTGGTTGCGGGCGGTTAGTCATGATGCCACTGAGGTTCGCTTCGCAACCATGGACGGCAAGCGCTTCGCCTGGCCCCGTTCCCAATTCGCAGAAGACCTGATCGCTGGCCGCAGCGAGCCGGTCGACCCCACTCCAGCCCAGGAACGAGACCTACAGAGCCTGGGCCACCGCTGACGCCGGGCAAGTAAAGCGGCCAGCGCCTCGCTGGATTCAGGCCGGCAATATCTGGCGGATCAGGGCTTCACAACTCTGGCGATTCATGTAGCGCGGCACCGCGTAGGTGAAACGGGCTTCGGCCAGTGCGGCCTGGGCTATCGCGGGAATATCGGCAGGCTGTAGTGCGTCCAGGGATTCCGGGATATTGAACTCGGCGTTCATCTCACGGATTCTTGCGATGAAGCGGTCGGCCAGCTGGACATCACTACCCTGCCCCAAACCGCATGCGCGCGCCAGACCAGCCAGTCGATCTGCGCATTTCTCTTTCGAATACTCCAGCACGTACGGCAACACAATGGCATTCGCCAATCCGTGCGGCGTGTGATACCTGGCGCCGAAATTATGCGATATCGCATGCACATAGCCCACCCCGGCCTGGGTAAAGGCAATCCCGGCTTGATGCGATGCCCAGGCCATGTTCTGACGAGCCTCGATATTGCCCCCGTCTTTCACCGCGGTCGGCAGATTCGCAAGGATCAACTGAGTGGCTTCGATGGCTTTTGCATCGGTACGCTTGAGCGCATTGCGGGAAATGTAGGCCTCCACGGCATGGGTCAGCGCATCCATGCCAGTCGCAGCAGTGATCGCAGGCGGCAAGCCCTTCATCAAATCCCCGTCCAGCGCCGCACGGTCCGGCATGAGCTTCAGATCCATGATCGGCAACTTGCGTTGCTGATCGGGATCGGAGACCACCGCCGCAACCGTCACTTCAGAACCCGTGCCCGCCGTGGTGGGAACCGCGTACAAGGGCAGAATCCGCCGATAGACCCGAAACAGCCCGGTCATCTTCGCAATCGGTTTCTTGTTGGTACCGCGGGCAGCGATGACCTTGGCCGCATCGATCGAAGAGCCACCGCCCACCGCCAGTACGGCGCGACAGTTATTGTCTTCCAGTGCCTTAACGCCCGTCTCGATCTGCTCAATGGTCGGATCGGGCTGCACTCCGTCAAAAATGACGTATTCCACACCCTGCTTTGCCAACTCAGCCTGCATGGCATCAAGCAGACCCAGCTTCACGAGCATGGCGTCGGTCACGATCAACACGCGCTTGTGACCATCCGCCGCAATCTGTGCACACAGCTCCAGGGACGAGCCCGCTCCGGACACAACCTGGGGCCACTTGAACGGCATGATCACCGTTACCATTTTGAATACGATCATGTAACAACGAAGCAAGAAGACTTCGAGAGCAAACGGAATCACAAGGCTATCCTCCACATAAGGCGCGGGCGCGACCCGTACTGGCGCCGCAACAATCGCAGGTATTATCCCGCATTCAGCAATTGTTCACCTCAGTGCCGCAGCGTCGCAGAATCCTGGCGAGCCACGGGTAGCGAATGCGGCCTTGAAATTGGCCGATCGCCGGTCGGCACGAACATGGTTCTGACAAGCTATTTGCGCGTCGCAGCAGCTTTGGAAAGGCGGCACGGCCTTCATCTTGCAGGTTCGCGAACGCGGAGATATTTACGCTGCGCCCCGACTGGCCAAGCCATCCGAATGGCCCGGATCGCAATCGGAAAATTGTCATTTGACGCCCAGTGAACGAAAATCGATCACCAATATCTGGGCCGGCTGGACGGCCCGGGAAACAATTTCAGGAGAAAAACATGCGCATTTTGTCCCGCCAAGGGGCCGCCCGCAGCGCGGAACCGATCTTTCGCATCTGTCGCGCTCTCGGCGCCGTTTTCTTCGCCCTTTTGCTGGGTCTGGCCCTGCCGGCCCAGGCGGTCCCGCGCTGGCATGGCATCCAGGGCGAAGGCCCGGGCTACCTGCGCGACTTTGATCATCGCATCGGCCGCCGCGAGCCCACCGAAAGCCAGCGCCAGG
>JBFIIN010000427.1:0-3197 GCA_041601225.1 Oceanococcus sp. | reverse complement strand
GCACGTGATTGCTGCCGGAGCTTTTGCCGCGCGCCACCGATGGTGAAGCCTTCGTTATACAGCAAATGGCGAATCTGACGCACCATGAGCACATCCTGGTACTGGTAGTAGCGCCGATTCCCGCGCCGCTTCACCGGACGCAATTGAGGAAATTCCTGCTCCCAGTACCGCAGTACATGTGGCTTTACATTGCATAACTCACTGACTTCGCCGATTGCAAAATAGCGCTTGTCGGGAATCGGCGGTAATTCGAGTTCTACGTCGCTAGGAACTGTTTGCATCGCCTTCCACGCGGGCTCTGAGCTTTTGACCAGGACGGAACGTCACTACACGACGAGCGGAAATGGGGATCTCTTCACCGGTTTTGGGGTTGCGGCCCGGGCGACGGTTCTTGTCGCGCAATTCAAAATTTCCAAACCCCGAAAGTTTCACCTGCTTTCCCGCCTCCAGGGTGGTGCGGACCTCCTCGAAAAACCGATCAACGAACTCCTTGGCCTCGCGCTTGTTGAGACCCAAGGTGCGAAACAATGAGTCCGCCAATTCAGATTTAGTCACCGCCACTCGTCAATCCCTGATCCTAGCACCGAACTCTGATTCCAGACCAGAAGCTATCCCGGCCACAACCGCGTCAACTTCTCCGTCAGTAAGCGTGCGCGATTTCCCCTGAAATATCAAGCCCAAAGCGACACTCTTGAATCCATTAGGTAAACCTTTGTCGCGGTACAGATCGAATACCCATACCCGCTCAAGACTTGGATATCCCCCGTTGCTCACGCTCGCAATCATGGCGCCTACGGCACTCTCATCTGGCACCAGCAGAGCCAGATCACGCCGCACGCTGGGAAAATCCGCCACCGGCCCGAACACCGGATCAGCGCCCCGCTCCAGCGCCGAAAGCTGTAGTTCGAACAGATACGGCGCCGCCGGCAGCTCCAGCGCCTTCACCCGCGCCGGATGCAAAAGACCCAAATGTCCGGCCAGTTGGCCATTGATCACCAGCGCCGCGCTAATGCCCGGATGCAAAGCGGGATGCTCCGTGCGGCGCCAGTCGAGCATGGCGCCGGGCACACAACTGCCAAGCACAGCCTCCAGATCGCCTTTGACATCGAAAAAGTCCAACTCGCGCTTAGCGATCCCCCATTGCTCGTACTGGGCCAGTCCGGAAACAATTCCGGCCAGTTGTTCGACCTCGTACAACGCTCCGGTCTTATCAAAGCCATAGCTGCGAGCCAACTCGAAAAGACGCACCCGCGGCTGCTGGCGCTGCACATTGTGCTGCCAGACCGGCAACAGGCTGCTCCACAGCGTGGTCCGCATCTGCGCCAGCGCCGTAGACATCGGGTTGTCCAGCATCAAGGTCGGGAGATCTTGCGACACCAGTTTGTCCACCTCGGGGTCGACGAAACTCAAGGTGGCGGCCTCATGGTAAGCGCGCTGTACGAGCGCAGCACGCACCCGATCCTCCGTCGACACGGCGACGGCGCAACGCAAGCTCTGCGGCACATGGCGTACCCGACCCGGCAAGCTGGCATACCCGTAAATTCGGGCCACTTCCTCAATGAGGTCTTCTTCGATGGAAATATCGTAGCGACAGCTGGGCGGCGTAACCTGCAGTTCGGCATCATTTCCCCTGACCTGACAGCCGAGCTTGCCCAGTATTCCGCGAACCCGGTCGGCGGGGACCGCGCTGCCGAGCAGGCGCGCCAGGCGCTCCAGACGAAGAGTCACCGGCTGACGGCCCGCAAATGGCGCGCCCACACGAACTACCGGGCCGACGCGCCCGCCAGCGATCTTGGTCAATAACGCGGTAGCCCGCTCGAGGGCGCGAAGCTGCAGGTCCGGGTCAACGCCGCGCTCATAGCGATGCAGGGAATCGGAGCTCAACTTGAACTTCCGGCCCGTACCCGCTACGGCAGCCGGTGCGAAGCAGGCACTTTCCAAAAATACATTGCAGGTTGCATTGGTCACGGCCGTCCCAAGCCCGCCCATGGCGCCAGCCAAGGCCACCGGTCCGGAATCGTCGGTGATGAGCAACTCGTCAGCCGACAGCTCGATCGATTGCTCATTGAGCAACCGCAGCGTTTCGCCCACCCTGCCGCGCCGCACCCCGAGCCCCCCCTGAAGCTTGTCTAGATCGAATGCATGCATCGGCTGCCCCAGTTCCAGCAGCACGTAATTGGTGACATCCACCAGGGGGTTGATACTGCGCAAACCGGAGCGCCGCAGCCGCTCGCGCATCCAAAGGGGGCTTTGCGCCTCGGGGTTCAAACCCTCAATGACCCGACCCGCGTAGGTCGAGCAGTCCTGCGCACACTCGACCCGGACCTGAAGCTGCCGGGAGGTCTGCGCAGTGACCGGCCGGTCATTGAATGCCACTTTCAGTTCGGTATCCAGGACGCAGGCCAGATCCCGCGCCACTCCGGCAATACTCAGGCAATCACCGCGATTCGGCGTTAGGGAAATTTCGAGAATTTCATCATCAAGCCCCAGAGCAACCGACAGTTTTTCACCCGGACTACCGGCCGCATCGAGCTCGAGCAAGCCGTCACTGCCGACCATGCCCAATTCCTGACCCGAGCACAGCATGCCGTAGGATTCGACTCCTCGAATCTTGCTCTTGCGGATGCGCAGATCCCCGGGCAAGCGGGCCCCAACTGGCGCCAGGGGCACAAGCATCCCGGCACGCGCATTGGGCGCGCCGCAAACAATCTGCAGTTCGCAGCCTGACCCATCATCGACCCGGCAAATCTTCAGGCGATCCGCATTGGGATGCGGCTCACTGGACAGGATCTTTGCCGCGACGACCGCATCCAAGCCGGGCGGTGCGACCGGCTCGATACCCTCGACTTCCAGGCCAGCCAGAGTCAGGTGCTCGGCAAGCTCCGACGTCGACAGCTCGGTGTTCACCCAGTCACGCAACCAGTTCATCGATAGTTTCACGCTTGCTCCCCTCAGGAAAATTGCCGCAAGAAGCGCAGGTCATTCTCATAAAACAAGCGCAAATCATTGATTCCATACAACAACATGGCCATGCGCTCGATTCCGAAGCCAAAGGCATAGCCGCTGTAACGTTGCGGATCGACGTCGGCTCCGCGCAACACATTCGGATGAACCATGCCGCAGCCTGCGACCTCCAGCCACTGCCCTTGGGCGTCACCCTGATCGAACTCAATGTCCACCTCTGCCGAGGGTTCGGT
>JBFIIN010000426.1:0-3228 GCA_041601225.1 Oceanococcus sp. | reverse complement strand
TTTGTCGGGAGTTCGAATCTCGATGCATACCTAAGTCACAAGAAAGGGCCCTTTGGGGGCCCTTTGTCATTGCATGGCGCGCCCGGAGAGATTCGAACTCCCGACCCTCTGGTTCGTAGCCAGATACTCTATCCAACTGAGCTACGGGCGCATATTCACAATTCTGACCATTTATCCGCTGGTCAAGCGCAGATCATTTTAACCCATGACCTACAGGTTCGTAGCCAGATACTCTATCCAACTGAGCTACGGGCGCGTACAGCCTGATCTTTGCCTTCGTTGCGAGGGCGCGACCGGATCGAAACCCGACCGAACGCGAACTGAGTCACGCTTGAGGCGGCGCATTCTACATGAGCGCGGCCACAGGAACCAGCGTTTTGCGGCAAGAAATCGAGCGCCGCCGAATTCCCGGCGGTGCCCGCCGAAAGCCCTGGTCTAAACGCCGCGTCGGCGTGCCAAACCCAGGCCCACCAGGACGGTCAACAGCAGACCCAGGCTGCCGCAGCCGGATTTGCAATAGCGAGCCCGTCCGCAAATAGTGCGAAAAGTTTGAAACACGCCTTTTCGGGCGTTTATAACCCCCTGGCATCGGCCAAGGCTCTGAGCTCTGCGCCCTGATTAGCCATTCATTGTAGAACTGATGGTTGGCGACAAACAGGGGAGAAATCCCCTATGCCGGGGGCCATCCTTTACTGCGCCATGCCTAACGGATCGACATTTCTGTCGATCTATCCATAGCGGAAGTCTTGGCAGGTGTTACGGCGGCGGTTGAAATGCCACCTGAGCCGGCAGGTGAACACGCAATGCGCCCTGGACGCGCACCGCACCCCGTTCATCGTTCGTCATGGCATCAAGCAAGGCGGTCTGACCCACTCCGCGAACTATCGAATCTCTGAGTACCGGCAGTTGCGCCGGCCCCGTGAGCAGCACCGGACATTCCGCATTCAGGTCCAGTCCGGGCATGGACACCTGCAAGGGCAAATCGAGCTGCAAATCGACACGGTCGTTCTTGGTGCCACGCGGAAAAAGCTGCCCGGAACCCGGGGCCGTGAGCCCCACCTCAACCGGTGCACCAAATATCGTTGGCTCTACGCTCTGCAGGCTCAGCTCAACGATCTGGATGGGCACGGTTGCGCCCGCAAATGGGTCCGGCGGAATCTGCAACAGAGCCGTACCTTCGAAGCGCAAGCGGTCGGATTGGCCGTCTATGGTCACGGCCAGCTTGGTGGAAACATCAAACACCGCCAGATCCATCGGCAGCAGGATGCCCTGCGCCTGGGAGAACTGCCGGAAATTTGCGACATCCTGTCCGGTCAACAAGGTGATCGCGAGGATCGAGTCATTGGTGGCCCCATCCGCAACGCTGGTCTGGCCGGCGATATGCACACCGTTGTTCTGCTCGAGCTGCATGATGGCTGCATTCATCGCCTGCTGCTGTTGCGGGCTCAGGCCGGCTCCCGATAAATCCACAATTCGCCCATCCCCCAGATCGATCCATTGACTTTCGACGACGCCGTCCACCACGACGGTCTGAATCCGGGCGCGACCGATGA
Organism: Oceanococcus sp.; assembly: GCA_041601225.1. Classification (GTDB taxonomy): domain Bacteria; phylum Pseudomonadota; class Gammaproteobacteria; order Nevskiales; family Oceanococcaceae; genus JBFIIN01. Next base: position 1,675 of record JBFIIN010000426.1, on the reverse strand, counting down.
ATACCGGCATCTCCGGAATCCGGTGGATGGCAATCAGATCCTTGATGCTCTGGACCTCCGACGCGGTCATCTTGGTCACCGACCGGATGGTGTCTTCCTGCGTCACACGCCCCACCACGCGGGTCTTGGATTTGATTCTGAAACCCGCACTGGACTCGATACTGGAAATCAAGGCGGTGACCGCGATAATGCCGGCATCGGTCAGCGCGACTTCACTCATATCGAGAATTTCGCCGTCCGGGCATTCGATGGTCCAGGACCTGGTCACGAAATCGGAGACCACGGTTGTCATCTTCAGGTCCCGGGGTTCCTGTCCCAATGCGGGGAATTGCGCCCCTATGAGGGTCATCGCTGCACACACAAGAACAAGTTTACGCATGGCGGTCTCCCAAACATGCACCGCGCCCTGGTCGCTTCGGCAGGTCCTTGGTCTGGCGCGTTGACAAAGATCGAGCCCACCGAGTTATTGCATGTATAGCACACGCCTTGCGCCGATGCAGGAGGCGTCCGATTCACGGCGTCCCAGTGCCCAGGCCTCGCGGAACGCGTGATCTTGTGGCTCTGTTCTACCCGCTCTGAGCCTCACGCCGCACTTCGCATCGTGTGTTCTGCGCTGCGCGCAGAGGTTCGAAATCGCGTCGGCGGATTTTGTCCTTGAGGCTCAGGACTTTATCTTGCGCGTCCTGCAGCGATGCGCGCATAGGTTGCGCGCCAGGGATGGCGAGCATCAACCCGGAAGGGCTCTCATCATGGCCTCGCCACTTCACTACAAATGAAAAGACCCGCTAACAGCGGGTCTTTTCATTTGTGGCGGAGAGGGAGGGATTCGAACCCTCGATGGGAGTTAAAGCCCATACTCCCTTAGCAGGGGAGCGCCTTCAGCCACTCGGCCACCTCTCCGTAAATCTTCTGAACATTTGCCAACGATACCTGCATCGCTGTGCGGCGCTCCAGTCGCGCCTTACTCCGGACTTCCTGTCCTGCGCCCTGCGGGCCGGTGTCGCTACGCTCCACCGTTGTGATCGGCTTCCTGCCGATCACTGCAGCCACTCGGCCACCTCTTGCGTAAATCTTCTGAACTTTCGCCAACGATAACTGCACGTCGTGCGGCGCTCCAGTCGCGCCCGCTACCAGCCTTCCTATTCCTCGGGTCTACGTCGAAGCAATACGCAGCCCTGCCCCCGGAAGGCCGCGTAGGATACCGGCATTGCACGCCAGCGCCAAGCCGACCCGTGGCGAAAATTCGACGTACACTCAATGTACTGACCATTTCATCCGGAGTCTGCCGCTGTGACGACCTCCCCTGCCTCGCGTGTATCCGCATTTCTCCTGCTGGGGATGAGTCTGGCGTCGCCGGCTTACGCCGCCGGCTCCATTCAGCTCGGTTATATCTTTGACGCCGCAGTGGAGTTCAAGGATGACCAGAGCCGCGTGGATTTCGACGGCGATGGATTGTCGTTGCAAGCGTCCTACGGCATCGCCCAGCGGGTCTTTGTTTACGGCGACTACTACGCGCGCACCGTGGAGTTCCAGAACACCGGGATTGATTTTGATATCGATACCACGCGTCTGGGTATCGGCATAGCCGGCAGCCACGACCCCTTCACCTTTTGGGGCGGGGTGAACTGGGAGCAGGTGAAAGTGGACACGGGCAGCTCGGAATCTGACAGCGGCT
>JBFIIN010000425.1:0-3229 GCA_041601225.1 Oceanococcus sp. | reverse complement strand
GGAAGTCGAGAAAGCCGTGCGGACCCTGGCTGAGCAGGTGCTCGCCGACTCCAGCATAGTGTCAGAAGACGTCGTCAATTCGATTGAGTCCATCGTCGCCGAAATCGACAAGAAACTCTCCGAGCAGATCAATCTGATCATGCATCACGAGGAGTTCCAGAAATGTGAATCGGCATGGCGCGGCCTGCACTATCTGGTCAACAACACCGAATCGGATGAGTCACTCAAAATCCGGTTTATTAATATTTCCAAGAAAGAGCTGCACAAAACCCTGAAGAAATTCAAAGGCACGGCCTGGGACCAAAGCCCGATCTTCAAGAAAATGTACGAGGAGGAATACGGGCAGTTTGGCGGCGAGCCCTTTGGTTGCGTCGTGGGTGACTATCACTTTGATCACAGCCCGCCGGACGTGGAATTGCTGAGTGAAATGAGCAAGGTCTGCGCGGCCATGCATTCACCGTTCATTTCCGGCGTCGCGCCAACTGTCATGGGTATGGATTCCTGGGGTGAGCTGTCGAACCCCAGAGATCTCACCAAGATCTTCGGGACACCGGAATATGCGGCCTGGCGCAGCCTGCGTGATTCCGACGACGCCCGTTACCTTGGCCTGGCGATGCCCCGGGTGTTGGCGCGTCTGCCCTACGGTTCCAAGACTGACCCGGTCGATGAGTTCGCCTTCGAGGAGGATACGGAAGGCGCGGATAGCGCGAAGTACAGCTGGATGAACGCGGCCTATGCGATGGCCGTGAATATCAACCGCTCCTACAAGATGTATGGCTGGTGCTCGCGGATTCGCGGCATTGAGTCGGGTGGGGCGGTGGAAGGACTTCCGACCCACACCTTCCCGACCGATGACGGCGGCGTGGACATGAAATGTCCGACCGAGATCGCGATCTCTGATCGGCGCGAGGCGGAATTGGCGAAAAGCGGATTCATGCCGCTCATCCACAAGAAGAATTCGGACTTCGCGGCTTTTATCGGTGCACAGAGTCTCAACAAGCCGGCCGAATACGATGATCCGGATGCCACGGCCAATGCCAATCTTGGGGCGCGTTTGCCTTATTTGTTTGCAACCTGTCGCTTTGCCCACTATTTAAAATGCATCGTTCGCGACAAGATCGGCTCATTCAAGGAACGCGATGCCATGCAGCGCTGGTTGCAGGAATGGATCAACAATTATGTCGACGGCGATCCAGCCCATTCCAGCGAGATCACCAAGGCCAAGAAGCCGCTGGCCGAGGCTGAGGTGATCGTCGAGGAAGTCGAGGGAAATCCGGGTTACTACACCTCGAAATTTTTCCTGCGGCCGCACTACCAGCTGGAAGGGCTGACCGCATCATTGCGGCTCGTTTCCAAACTGCCGTCGGCCAAGGGTTGAGGCACAACAGTGACGCAGTTCACGGTTCATGGCAGGGCCTTGGCCAATTGTGACGATGCGCACGCTTGGGCCCTGACCCGGCTGCTATAAATGATCCGCGGACACACCAAAGAATGACGGTGGCAGCAATGCCGCCTACAAGGAGAGGTAATCATGGCAGTTGATATGTTTATAAAGATCGACGACATCAAGGGCGAGTCGTTGGACAAGGCGCACAAGGACGAAGTTGACGTACTGGCCTGGTCGTTTGGCATGAGTCAATCCGGCACTACCCATATGGGCGGCGGCGGTGGATCGGGCAAGGTCAGCGTTCAGGATATTTCGGTCACCAAGTATGTCGATAAGTCCAGCCCAAATCTGATGGGTAGCTGCTGCTCCGGCAAACATTACAAGAAGGCCCTGCTCACCGTGCGCAAGGCCGGCGGCGACAAGCCCGTGGAATACATCAAAATCACCATGGAAGACATCATCGTCACATCGATTTCCACGGGCGGCAGCGGCGGCGAGGATCGCTTGACCGAAAATGTCAGCCTCAACTTTGCCAAGTTCGTGATGGAGTACACGCCACAGGATCAGACCGGCGCGGCGGGGACCCCGATTCCGACCGGTTGGGACATTGCCGCCAACGCCGAGCACGGCTAGTCGCGGCAGTTCTTGCAGCGGAGCCGGTATCCCGGCTCCGTTTTTTTGCTGGCTTGGATAAACAGGAAGGGGAAACATGGCCGCTGTCGATACCTTGCACGAAGGGCGGGTTGCGGAAGCCGCGGACCAACTCAAGGACGAAATTCGTCGCAACCCCGCCGATGCGAAACATCGCATATTTTATTTCCAGTTGCTTTGCATTCAGGGCGACTGGGATCGGGCGCTCACCCAGCTCAATGTCGTTGGCGATCTGGACGCTGGTGCGCTGGCTATGGTCCAGACCTACCAGGAGGCGCTGCGCTGTGAAGCTCTGCGCGCGGAGGTTTTCGCCGCCAAACGCACCCCGATGCTGTTTGGCCAGCCCGACCAGTGGCTGGCCTTGCTGATCGAGGCCCTGTTGGTGAGCGGGCAGGGTAATGCCGAAGCCGCCGCCAACTTGCGCGCCCAGGCGTTTGACGCGGCGCCGACGACCTCTGGCAGCATGGACGGCGCCGAGTTCGCCTGGCTGGCCGACGCAGACACCCGTCTGGGGCCGGTGCTGGAAGCCATCGTAAATGGCAAGTACTACTGGATTCCGTTTGATCGCCTGCTGTCAGTCCATTTCGATCCGCCTGAAGACCTGCGCGACCTGGTTTGGTTGCCCGCCCACCTCACTTTCAGCAACGGCGGGGAATCGGTGGCCCTGATTCCCAGCCGGTATCCCGGTTCCGAAAAATCCGCCGACCCGGCCATCCTGATGGCTCGCAAGACCGAGTGGCTGGACGACGGTGCCGGCGGCTATCACGGAATGGGCCAGCGGCTGCTGACCACCGACCAGGGCGATAAATCCCTGCTGGAAATCCGCCAGCTTGATTTCGTCCTGAACGCCGACGAGGACGCGTCGAGCAGCACGCCCGACGATGGCTGAGCTGACCCAGCAGGAACGGTTGCAGCCGTCCCTGCTTGACCGTCTGACCGACCAGGATCCGCTCAAACGCGAAGAATCCCGCAGCGAGCGGGTATTGAGCTTTGAGCAATTGCGCAAAAGCGTCATGCGCGACCTGGAATGGCTGCTCAATACCGTCTGCCTGGAAGCCACGACTGATTTGGGCCATTGCCCACAGCTCAAATCGTCGGTGCTGAACTACGGCTTTCCGGACCTTTCAGGAGTGACCGCTTCGAATATCGAGCTGCGGGAACTTGAGCGCAGAATCAAACGCATCATCATCG
>JBFIIN010000424.1:0-3241 GCA_041601225.1 Oceanococcus sp. | reverse complement strand
GAGAAGTATTCGGGCAGCCGCAGCAGGCCAAGGGCGCCGATAAGCAGGACCAGGGCGCCCAGGCCAATCAAAGCGGATGCGATCCACAGGCTCATTTGGTGTCCTCGGGCTCGTTGATCAGGCCCCAGCCCAGATCACCGTAGTGCATGAACTTGAGCACAGCGATGGTGCCGATGAAGTTGATCAACGCATAGACCAGACCGATATCCAGAAAATCGGGACGCCCGGCGAGGAATCCGTAAACCGCGATAAAGATCACCGTCTTGGTGCCGAAGGCATTGATGGCGAGTATGCGGTCATACAGGGTCGGCCCGAGCAGGGCACGAATCAGCGCCAGAGCCATCGCAACCAGGATCGCAGCCATAGCGGCATAAAGCATCATGGCTCAGGCATCCAGTGCGGCGATGCGGGCCGGGAAACTGCCATCGCGAAGACCATCCAGGCTGGCTGGAACCAGGGCATGCACTTCAATGACATCGGCAGACACGCGCATCGACAGCGTGCCGGGGGTCAGGGTAATGGCGTTGGCCAGGGTGGCGCGTGCAAGGTCCGAAGTTTGCCGGCTGGCGATGCGTTCGACCCGAGGCGTCACCTCCAGACGGGGACGCAGTATCACTCGGCAGACGTGCCAACTGCTTACCAGGATTTCTTTGCCCAGCCAAAGCCAGAACAGGGGAATACGCAAACTGAGGTGGATGGGCTGCCCTTCATGATCGATCACGTTCATGCGCTGCGCGATCCAGGTTACCAGCAGACAGGAGAGCAAGCCGCAACTCAGGATCAGCGGCGTGTGGTGGCCCGACATCAGCAGCCAGAATGCAGCCAACGCGGCGAACAGACTGAAGCCATGGAGCCGGCCGCTCGCTTGTTTCGGGCCGCGCTTTGCCGTCGTTGTGTCCACGATGTCCCCCAGGTCAATTAGCTGTTCTGTGTCGTTTCGGGTATTGAAAATACTTGCAATCGCCCGGCGCGCAAAATGGATGGGGGCGAGTATCTCCGGAATCTTACACCGGCTGTCGCCGCATTTCTCGGCGTTGCCGGTTGCGAGCTCATGCCGAACCTGACGATCGGATATGATCGGACAACCGAACTGGACATCTGTTATGCCCCTGCCAGAAGAACAGGACTTCCGGCTCAGCGAAATCTACAGCCCGCGCGCGGTGCGCTTCATCGAAAGGGTTGAGTTTGATCGTTGGGCGCTCAAGCTTTATGCCATCAGTTATGGCGATCAGGCCATGGACGCCCAGGATTTTCACGAGGCGGTTGCCCTGGCGCGTTGGGTTCTGCCGCGCCCGGCCCGCACGGCCCAGCGCCCCGGCCTTGGCTTTCTGATTGCCCACCGGGGTCGCGATGTTGATTACTTCGTCATTAACTGGTGGGATCGCGAAAACGAACTGTTCAACCGCGTCCTGATGCGCGAGCAGCGCGCGGGTGCGGATTGGCGGGCCGGCACGGCTGGCGAACTGGCCTGCGTCTGGGATCTGGAAATTCTGTGGTTCGAGCGCAATGCCTACATCGCGCACATGCTGGATGGCGCGCCCGATGAGGAGGCCTATCTGGCGACCGTGATGCCGGCCGCGGATGGCTCCAGTTTGCCCGCCTGAAGGCGCGTTGCGCCCTATGACGGTCAGTGGCATGGCGGGGCCGAGGCGCGTAGCGGCGTCCGGGCGAGCACAACCCAAAGGGGGCGCTCAGCCAGCGCGATCAAGCGCCTGTTGCCGGCGGACCACCATGCCACCGCCGATCGTCAATTCAATGCTGGTTATCTTCGCAGGTCTGAGGTTTTAAGCAAGTTTTTCGCAGGTTCGCTCGTCAGCAGGCGATGGGCCGGCGATAATGCTTCGTCTGGCCTCGCCCTCTGCCCAACTCCGCGTATCGCTTTGTGACCTTTCAGCCTGTTGCTCCCCAACGCCGTGCCGCGCGCGCCTCTGTCTGCGTGGCCGGCGTCCTGGTCGTATTGAAATTGCTGGCGTATTACGCCACGGGTTCGGTTGCGATTCTGTCAAGCCTGGTGGATTCAGCACTGGATGCCGCCGCGTCAATTCTCAACATGCTGGCGATCGGTCACGCGTTGGAGCCACCGGACGAGGATCATCGATTTGGCCACGGCAAGGCGGAGGCCTTGGCGGGACTTGGGCAGGCCGCGTTCATAACGGCTTCGGGGGGATTTTTGCTGGTTGAAGCCGGATCGCGACTGGTGAGGCCCTCACCCATCGATCAAGGGTTGGTCGGCATCGCGGTGATGGTGGCGTCGATTATCCTGACCCTCGGACTGGTACGTTACCAGCGCCGTATTGCTCGGCAAACCGGCTCGCTCGCGGTCGCGGCGGACTCGGTCCACTATCTGTCGGACCTATTGGCCAACGTCGGGGTGATCGCGGCGCTGATCCTGGCGGTGCAGTTCGGCCTTTGGTGGGCGGACCCCTTGTTTGCGGCAGCCGCGGGTTTGTACATCCTGATCAGCGCCTGGCGAATCGGCAAGGTCGCCTGGGATCAGCTCATGGATCGGGAGGCCTCTGCTGAATTACGTGCCCAGATTGAACAGGTCGCCACAGGAATTGCGGGTGTGGAGGGGGTCCATGATCTGCGAACGCGTTTGGCCGGTGCGCGTTGCTTCATACAAATGCATATCGAAATGGATGGCACTCTGCCGCTGGTTCAGGCGCATGCCATCGCCGAGCAGGTCGAGGCGGCTGTGAGAAAGGCTGTGCCACGGGCCGAAGTCCTCATCCATGAGGATCCGGTCTAGATCATTCTGGACGTCGCGATTGGCGCGGAATCGGGCCACGACTTGAGTTCTTGCGACGCATGGGCATGATGCGTGCGAAATGGTATTTGTCTGACATCTGTGGAGTAGCACATGCCTGAACTGACTCCAGCGCTGTGGCACCAGTTTTTGCTGGTGACGAGTTTTATCGTGTCGCCACTGGTCCTGATTGGCTTGCTGTTTGTGCCGGCGGCCTATGGGCGCCACAAGACCGGGCACTCGAAACTGTGGGGGCCGACCATCCCCACGCGCTGGTCCTGGGTGCTCATGGAGGCGCCGTCCTCGGTCGGCTTTGCCTTCATCTTCTTCCTCGGAGATCGCGCGCTGGAGCTCGCGCCCCTGCTCTTGCTGCTGATGTGGCAAGTCCACTATTTTCAGCGCACCTTCATCTTTCCCTTCAAGATTCGGGTCAAACCCGGGGATCGCACACCGATCGGCATCCCGATCATGGCAATCGCCACAAATTCGGTCGTG
>JBFIIN010000423.1:0-3248 GCA_041601225.1 Oceanococcus sp. | reverse complement strand
CGGGTGGAGGTCGTCGGTCAGATTCAATGCGATGGCGCGACTGCCGCGCCGGCCCGGCCGGATCCGGTGGATGCCGGGCACATCGCCCGCGCGGGGCCGGGTTGGTATCACGGCGATTTCCACATGCATGGTTTCCACTCCAACCCGGCCGCGCCAATGCCGGACCAGATCGTCGAGCAGGCACGTGCCGCGCGACTGGATTTTCTGATGATCACGGACTACGTCACGGGTCGTCATTGGCAGGAGTGGGGGGCGACTCAGCGTGCAAATCCGGATCTGCTGATCTGGCCTGGGCGCGAAATCATCACCTACTTCGGACATGTGAATACCCACGGCGAAACGCCCGAGGTTCTGGAATATCGGCACGGGTTTGAAGATGTACGCTTGGGGGACATTCAGCGCGCGGCCAAAGCCGCGGGGGCTCTGTTTCAGGTCAATCATCCCACCCTCTTTCCCGGGCCGGTATTCGCCAATTTCTGTCGTGGCTGTGAATTTACTCTCGCCGATGAACTGGACTGGAGTCAGGTCGATACGATTGAAGTACTCACCGGGCCCATCCTGGCGCAGGGCTCGGATTTGGGCCTGCCGCTGCCGGGGCAGATCCAGAATCCGTTTGTACAAGAGGCCATTGACTACTGGGAAGAGCGCCTGCATGCGGGCTTTGCCATCGCCGCAGTCAGTGGTTCGGATTCGAAGGGCCTGGAAAGCTCGGGTGCCGAGCGGTCGCGTGCCGGCTACGGTTCCTCCGCAACCGCGGTGTTTGCCCAGGAGTTGTCCCGGGCCGGCATTCGGGCCGCGCTGGCGGCCGGTCGCAGCTATGTACGGACGCGTGGCGTGGAGGCCAGCCCGCGTCTGGAATTCACCGCGACCGCGCCCGATGGACAGAGCGTGATGTTCGGGGGGCATCTGGACGCCGACCAAGCAAGCTTGCGCGTTCGCGTGGAAGGCGGGCAGGGGCAGGTGCTCCGGTATCTGCAGAACGGCGTGGCGATCTTGCGGGTGCCGATTACCGATGCGCACTTTGAACACGACCTGGATGTGATCCGCGGGCCGGATGAAGGCCCGCTGGGGACTTTTTGGCGTGTCGAGACCTTCGATGCGCAGTCCCTGACCACGATCGGAAGTCCGATCTACCTCCGGGGTGCTCCGGCTAGCTCGGCGACGCGGGATTGAGGTCGCCGAGTTCAGCTTGACGGGCCAGGGCGATCGTCTGAACGGTTTGCGCCAGACCCGGATTGGCGGCGGCCGTTTTTTCGTACTCGCCACGACGTAATTCATAGACCGTACAAGGGGTGACGGCCCGCACGGTCGCAGTGCGTGGGGCCCGGCTGAGCAGGGCCATCTCGCCGAAAAAATCACCGGCCATCAGAGTCGCCAGTTCGCGCTGCGTCTGGCCCTCGCCAACCATCACCCGCACTACACCCCGGGCGATCAGAAACAGCGAGTCGCTGGACTCGCCCTGCACGATGATCGACTCATGCGTGGCGAAAGTGCGCTCACGCATGCGCTTGGCCAGAGCCGCGAAGGCTTCCGCTGGAACCTGTTGAAACAGCGGCACCTTGCGCAGGAGTTCCTGGGGGTGCACCCGCAATTCTTCGGCGGCCAGACCGCGCAAGCGGTCCAGATCGGTCGCCCGGGCATGCAGCAGGCGTTCGGCGCTACCGTGATCCAGCATGCCCCGCCTTTCCCGCTGGCGCAGCGTTTCCGCCTCCGCCAGAAGTGCCAGGCGCCGGGCGTGGCGCTCCTGCATGGCGGTCACGAACTCCGGGAATTGCTCGGCTGTCTGGTCCAGGTAATCGCGCGCTTCATCCCGCCACGCCCGATAGCGACTCACGAGGGTTTGCCGCAGTGCCTCAGCGTTACTGGCTTGCGGCACGATTTGAGCAATTTCCGCGAGCACGTCAAGGCACAGATGATAGGTGGCCCAGGCGATCTGATAGCGACCAGCCACCCGGCTGAGCTGGACCTTCTGCGCCAGATAGGGGACGGTCGCCAGCGCTGAATCACTGAGCCGACGCAGCCAATGGGTGTGGGTGTGCGCCAGCCGCGTCGGCGGGAGTTCCTGACCGTACCGCATCAGCTCGAACAGTTCGGCATTGCGATTGAGCAGCCATCTGAAGGGCGTCGGATCCAGGTGGCCGTTGTTGAACATCTCACCCAGATGCTCACGTTCTTCGGCCAGAGCCCGCAACTGGACCAGCGCGGCTTCAGCGGGCCCGTCGAGTTCGCGCAACCTCAAGATGTCCATGTCCCGCTCGGCGGTAGCCAGCAGCCGGTCGTAGCGGTGTCGGAGACGCTCGGCGATTGCGCCAGAGAATAGACCGCCGGCACTTAGCTCGGGCAAGCGTGCCAGGGCATGCCGCTTGGCGGCAACTTCACTTTCCGCCTCACCGTAGCGATCGGCCAGCGGTCGGGTGTCCAGGCCGAGCCAGCGGACCAGGCGATCCATGCTGACGCCTTGCACCAGCAAGGTGAACAATACAGCGCCCATGACCAGCACCGTGAAGTTTTCCTTGTGGGCAAACCCGTCCGGTAGGCTCAGCACGATGGCCAGCGCAATCGCGCCACGCAGGCCGCCCCAGTACATCACGGTCTGATATCCGCGCGACACGGCACTGGCGCCGGGCAAACGATTGACCAATGGCATCAGGCCATAGACTACCAGCGCGCGGGAGATCAGCATGCCGCCGATCAGCCACAGCAACTCGCGCCACTGGACAATCAGTGCGTCGATATTGGCCGCCAGACCGACCATCAGGAAGATGAGCGCGGTGGCAATGAAGGCGATGTATTCCCAGAAGTGTTCCAGGTATTCGCGCACCGACGGTGACACCCGCATCCAGCCCCGGTTGCCATAGACCAGACCCGCCGTGACCGTCGCCATGACGCCGCTGACATGCAGGCCTTCCTCAGCCACCAGAAACGACAGATAGGCCAGAACTGTGGTGATTGTGACTTCGATTGCCGGGTCGGACTGCACCTTGCTGAGAACCCAGCTGGCGGCTTCTGCCAGGACCCATCCGACCAGGATGCCGCCGATAAAGACCGCGAAAAAATTGGCAATCCCGTTGCCAATATCCCCGCCGGTAATGACGCCTGTTGCAGCAATGCCGATCAGGATGCGCGCCAGCACGATCGAGGTGGCGTCGTTGAACAGGCTTTCACCTTCAACCAAGACCGTGAGGCGCTGCGGTGCACCGAGGCGCTTGAACAGCGCGATGACGGCTACCGGATCCGTGGCGCTCAGG
>JBFIIN010000422.1:0-3258 GCA_041601225.1 Oceanococcus sp. | reverse complement strand
TCGTCGATCAACCCGCCCAAACCGCAGCCGACCTTGGTAACATTCTGTCACGGCGGAGCGCCCCCTAAATTCTATCTAGACAATTGAATTGTAAGGGATTAAGGCGACTCCGCCTTCTTATTGGTGACGGATGCGGGCTAGCGACAGGGCATAGCCACAGCCAAGGCCCGGCAGTGCCGTACCACCGGGCGCCGAAATGGCTCCGGCCAAGGTTCCGCGCACCCGGGCAAATTGTGCACAATCCGCGGATGCTCGCGCTGACCCCGAAAAATGCGGCCCCGCCACTGCCGGCCACGCTCATGCGGCGCCCCTGCCTGCAACTTGATTTGAGCCGCAATAACCCGGCGCTGGCCGATCTGGACGTCAGCGACGCGGTCGCCTTTGGCGACTGGATCGCCCGGCAAAGCGCCGCGGCGGCTTGTGCCTGGGCCGCGGGTGGTTATGCGGAGGATCGCGCCATTTATGCCATGAGTCCGCTGTTCGGCCCCGCCGATGAGGAGCGCAGCGTACACCTGGGCGTGGATTTCTGGCTGCCCGCTGGAACCCCGGTTTTTGCCGTGCACGCCGGCCGCCTGCACAGCTTTTCCGACAATGCCCGCTTCGGTGACTACGGGCCGACTCTGATCCTGGAGCATGCCGGGCCAGCGCGCGCAAACCCACTGTTCAGTCTTTACGGCCATCTGGCGCGCAGCGCCCTGCAGGGCTTGCAGCCCGGCCAGGCCATCGCGGCGGGACAGCAGATCGGCGTGCTTGGCGATCCCGGCGAAAATCTGGGCTGGTCACCGCACCTGCATTTTCAGCTGATCAATGACATCGGCGACTATTGCGGTGATTTTCCTGGCGTTTGCGCACGCTCCGCAGCGCCGGCATGGTTGGCCCGTTGCCCCGACCCCGCCGAACTCATCCAGGCCTGGTGCCCGGACCTGCGCCGTTCCCGCTAGACGCCCATGGCCGCCGCGGCGCGGCGCAGGCTGCTCCAAGAATGCGCGGCTGCGCGTTTGGGCGTACGGCCAAGACCATCGAACAGCAAGCTGGGATCGGCAATCGGCCCGAAGCGCAGGGTCTGTGTGTCTTGCTGATAATTCTGGCTGGCCCGCCACGGGCCACCGCGCCCCTGGCGCGGCAGCAGTTTATCCGCGCGCTGCACATAGCCGGAATTGAGGTCCGCAAGCACCGAGCGCCCGGTGCGATTGTCGGCCAGATCACGCGCTCGACATTCCTGGTAGCCGTGCCGGTCCATATGCTGGATCAGGCGGCACAGATAGGCGCTGGCCAGGTCGGCTTTGAGCGTCCAGGACAGATTGGTATAGCCGAAAATCATGCCGGCGTTCGGCACGTCTTCGAGCAGCACATTCTTGTAGATCATGCGCTCGCCCAGGGGCACCGGCTGGCCATCGACCCGCAGGTTTATGCCGCCCAGCATCTGCAGCTTGAGGCCCGTCGCGCTGACGATGATGCCAGCCTCAAGTTCGGCTCCGGATTTCAGGCGGATTCCGCCGGGTGCCAGATGGTCGATCTGATCGGTCACCATCTCAGCCTTGCCCGCCTTGATGGCCTTGAACAGGTCGCCGTCCGCCACCACGCACAGGCGCTGGTCCCAGGGCGCATAGCTGGGGGTGAAGTGGCGCATGCTGGCGGCGCCATCCAGTTGCTGGCGCACCAGGCCCAGCAAGAAACGCCGGACGACCCGCGGTTGCTTGCGTGCACGTTCGAACAAGGTCCGGGACAGCGTGATGTTGCGCGCCCGGGTGAGCCGGTAAGCCAGTTTGGCGGGCAGCCAGCGCTGTAGAGCCGCCGTCAACGGGTCAAATGAGGGCAGCGGCAGCAAGTAGGTGGGCGAACGCTGCAGCAAGGTCACCCGCGCTGCGTGTTTTGCCAGCGCGGGTACCAGACTCATCGCGGTCGCGCCGCTGCCGATGACCACGACCTTCTTGTCGTGGTAGTCCAGATTCTCAGGCCAGTGCTGGGGATGAATCAGCGGACCCTGGAACTGTTCGGCGCCGGGAAAATCGGGCTGAAAGCCAGCCGCATAGTCGTAATAGCCGGTACAGCCGACCAGAAATTTCGCGGTATAGGTCTGCAGTTCACCGCTGGCCCGCTGCACGACTTCCACAGTCCAGCGTTTGGCCTTGCTACACCAATTCGCGCTGCGCACGGTCCGGCCGAACTGGATGTGCCGGTCGACTCCGTATTGCGCTGCCGTATCGGCCACATAGTTCTTGATCGAGGCGCCGTCAGCCAGAACCTGACCGCCGCGCCAGGGCCGAAAACTGTAGCCCAGGGTGGACACGTCGGAATCCGAGCGCACGCCCGGATAGCGGAACAGGTCCCAGGTTCCGCCCAATGCATCGCGGCCCTCCAGCAGCGCGAAACGCTTGCCGGGGCAGTTGCGCTTCAACTGACAGGCCATGCCCACTCCGGACAGGCCCGCGCCAATGATCAGTACATCGTATTCGCGCGTATTCATGCCGGCACCACTCCCAGTTCCGGCCGCCAAGCGGCTTCCAACTGGCTCTGATCGTCATCAAAAGGGTGAAAGTCGCGGCGGAAATAGTCCCGCAGGGCGCGTGAACTGCCCCCGAGGATGCCGTGCCGACCAAAGATGGTCTTGAGGCCGCGACGTATTTCGGGCCAATCACGCACGCTACCGTCGCTGATCATCAAGCGCAGGATGTCGAGCACAACAAAGGGCGCGAGCGCACCGATGAACCAGAGATACATGAAGATGCGGGTCGCGTAGCCACCCCCGGCCTGTTGGTGAACCGCAAAGGCAACGGCGCGGTGTTCCCGCTCCTCCAGCGCATGCCACATCACCAGGTGGCGGATATTTTCATTCTTGAAACCGGCCATGAATTCCGGATGGCGCAAAAGAAAGCGCGCCAGACTGGCGGTGAGATGTTCGGCCCCGACCGTCGCCGCCGGACGCTGCCTGGGCGTGTGCAGTCGATTGAACAGCGTCATCGAGGTCCGGGTGCGGCGCTCGGTGCGTTGGACATCAATGCCATGGACGCGCGACAGGGCAGCATTGGCGGCGCGATGAGCGCGGACGTGCATGGCCTCCTGCCCGATAAAGGCACTGATGTCATTTTGCAGTTGTGGATCAGCGACCGCGTCGCGGAGATCCCGCACCGAATCGATGAAAAACTGCTCACCAGCGGGGAACTTGGCCTCCAGGACCAGCCAGACATAGCTGCTCAAGGCGTTGTCCGCATAGAGGTACTTCGGTATGCGCGAGAAATCGAATTCAATTTTCCGGAC
>JBFIIN010000421.1:0-3268 GCA_041601225.1 Oceanococcus sp. | reverse complement strand
GATAAGCAGGGCGTTCCCAAGGTACTGGAATTTAATGTGCGTATGGGAGATCCGGAAACTCAACCGATCATGCACCGCCTGCAGACCGATCTGGTTGACGTGCTTGAGGCGGCGCTGGATCGCCAGCTGGCAACCATCAAACTGACTTGGGATACGCGCTTCAGTGTTGGCGTGGTCATGGCCGCTGGCGGATATCCGTCCACCTATGCTACTGGCGATCTCATACACGGCCTTGACTGTGACTTTGGTCCGGCGGTCAAAGTCTTTCACGCTGGAACCCGGCTGACCGACCATGGAGTCGTGACCGCAGGTGGCAGGGTACTTTGCGTTTGCGGTATGGGCGAACAGTTGAGCGTGGCACAGACCAACGCTTATTGTGCCGTTTCCCGTATCGAGTGGACAGGCGTTCAGTATCGTCGTGACATCGGTTCCAGGGGGATAGTGCATCTACAGCAGGGCGGGGCCGATGCATAGCTGGCGCCGCCTGTCATGGGCATGGATACCGAACTGGCTGTGAATCGGATCGTTTTCGTCAATCGGGTATTTGATCCTGACCAGTCTGCGACCAGCCGTTTGCTGACCGATTTGGCGAAAGCCACGGCGCGGCACCACCGTGTGCTGGTCGTGTGCAGTCGTACGGCGGAGGCGTTGCCGCCACTGACGGACGACCTCGAAATCCACCGTGCGCCCTTTGGCCGGAAAGACAGCCCGGGGCTGCTCAAACGCGCCCTGTCGGACTTTGGGTTTCTGGCCTACGTGGCGGTCATCTTGACCTTCAGGCTGCGCGCCGGTGATCTGGTGGTAACCAAGACAGATCCGCCGCTGTTGGGTGTGCTGGGCGCTCTGGTGACCAGCATTCGCCGAGTCCCCCTGATCGTCTGGCACCAGGATGTGTACCCCGAAATCGCGATTGAGCTCGGTGTCATATCGGCCGACAGCTGGCTGACGAGGATGTTGGTTCGCCTGCGTGACTGGAGCCTGCGCCGGGCGCATTGCAATGTGGCCATCGGTCAAGACATGGCAAGGTATCTCGCGCAACGCGGAGGGCGGATGAAATCGATTCCAAACTGGGCGTTGAACGAAGATGCGCAGACTTCAGAGGGTGGCTCTGAGCTACGGGCATCACTGAATCCTGAGCCCAAGTTCGTGGTGGCGCATAGCGGGACCCTGGGGCGCGTGCATCCAACTGAGCCCTTGTGGGCGCTTATCGACCATAGCGTGGCCCACCCGAGTGCGACCTACCTGCTGTCGGGTGGCGGTGCGCGATTCCAGGAGATTCAGGATCGCGTCCGGAGCGCAGGTGCGTCGAACTGGCTGTTTCTGCCTTATCAACCGGAACACCGCTTGCCCGATCTGCTGGCTGCCGCAGATGTCCACCTGGTGCTGCTGATGCCGGGGTTCAGCCGTTTTGTAGTACCGAGCAAACTACAGGGCGTGCTCGCAGCCCAGCGTCCCGTGGTTTTCGTCGGTGACCCGCAATGCGACATAGCCAGGCTTGTGGTTGGCGCAAAATGCGGCGTAGCAGTCCATCCCGATGACCCCGCCGGCCTGATCGCCGAACTGGAGACTTTGCGCGCGCATCCTATGCTCCGAACTGCCATGGGGGCTGCCGGGCGCGCACTATACGAACAGCATTTCTCGCGCTGTGGTGCGATCAGGCAGTGGGAACAGATTTTCGCTGACTGCTTTGCAGCTGTTCGCGCGGGGTGATGCCAAGTTTCCGCATGATGGGCAAGCACAGGCGCTCGATTTTTTGCGTATCAGGAGTGGGCGGGCGCGGCGCATCATGCTCCGCCGGTCTGACCGTGCGGCACGTCTCCTCAATAATTCCCGGTTCGGGATCAAGACCGGCAAAATCGAAAATTTTCTCGAGTAGACTGGCCGGGTCCGAAATAAAGTTTTCGTAGCGGATGCCGAGTACTTGATGACGCGGAATCTCGTCCAGGGCTTCTCGGGCGGCGCGTTCGCTTTCGGCCCATTGGCGGACACAGACGGAGGCTGTATCGAGAACTTTGGCGTCCTCGAAAATTTCCGGATATCGGGGCCCCCAGATATGGCCGCGTCGAGGCTGCAACCGCCGCATTATGGCCTCGCGGATGATATCCGGCGCGTAGGCTGGCAGTTCGGACAGAGGAATTTCCATCCCACGCAGGCGCCGCCAGATTGCCAGATCATCTGGCGGTGACCGCCATCGCAGCAGCGCCGAAGCGGCGACGTCGCGGCCATCGCGGACCAAGTGAATAAAGAGTCCGGTCGGAAACACCCGGTGCATGAAGCCTATGCGAAAGCAGTTGCTTGGGGTCTTTTCGAGAAAGCGCAGTTTGTTTGCGGAGATTGTGAATTTTGCAAACCGTTCCCGGATGTATGCGATCACCTCCGGGCTGGCCTCGGCGGCGGTGCGGATATCGTTCGGCGCGCGCGCTGCGCCGTGACGCCACACGTATTTGGGTTCATTCCAAAATGCGAGATGAGAGTGTCGTGCGATGGATTCGGCAACCAATGTCGTCCCGGAACGGGCAGCGCCAATCACGAACAGCGGACGATCCAGAGTAGCGTGTTTCATGTTTGTACAAATCTTTGGCAGATCACATGCGACGGTTCGAAGCGGTTCCGTCCTGCAACGTGCACCCCTTGATCAGACAAGAATAACCGACGCAAGGCCAAGGAAGGCGAAAAAACCAATTACGTCCGTAACTGTAGTCAGAACCACGCCGCCGGCCAGCGCCGGATCGATGTCCAGGCGCTTGAGAATCAGGGGAAGGCCCACCCCGGCCAGCGCGGCGCAGATCTGGTTGATGACCAGCGCCATGCCGATCACCAGACCGAGCAACGGGATGCGGAACCAGGCCACCACAATGATGGCGACCACTAGAGCCCAAAGCAGGCCATTAATTGCCGCAACGGCCACCTCTTTGCGCAGCAGGGCGCTGGTGTTGGCCGTGCTGATCTGCCCCAGAGCCAAGCCGCGGATCATAAGAGTCAGGGTCTGGCTGCCGCCGATCCCGCCCATGCTTGCCACGATCGGCATCAATATCGCCAGAGCCACAACCTGGTCGAGCGTTGCTTCAAACAGTCCGACGACCCGCGCGGCGATAAATGCGGTCAACAGGTTTATACCCAGCCAAACTGCGCGGCGCCCGGCGCTGCGACGCACTGGCGAAAAGATGTCGTCCTCTTCGTCCAGTCCGACGGGCGACAGCAAGTTGTGCTCAGCTTCGTCGCGGATGACGTCAACCACGTCATCAATGGTGATTCGACCCAGCAGGCG
>JBFIIN010000420.1:0-3277 GCA_041601225.1 Oceanococcus sp. | reverse complement strand
GCTCGGCCTCGCCCCTGACCAGCGTGCCAGCCTGGCTCGATGCGGCTGCGTTCATCGTCAAAGAGCTGCCCAGGAGAAGCAAAACCGCAAGCATTGCCGCCGTCAGGTCGCGCCGATTCCTCATACGCAAAGATTCAGCAAGTGATTCCAAATTTTGCCTCCCCATCCCAAGGCTGCAATCAGTGGACGCAAGCAGGGATATACGCGCGTATTGCAACGACCACGAAGGAACGCTCACGATTTATCCACAGCTCACCGACCAGGAACGGTATACGTTAGGCCCGCCGCACAGACAAGGGCTCATGCCGTCGGAGAATGCCTGCCAATCGGACCGCAACCCGCGCCCGCCTTGCCGGGAGCTGCCGCGCAAGATGGTGCGTTTTGGCGGGGTTCATCGACGGGAAAAAGCCGAAATCTGGCGTGATAGACCGTCAATTTCTGATTCTGCGCTGCGTATCATGCGTGGGCGCGAGGCACCCACGAAAACACCCACGAGCGAACCCATCCGTCTCTGCCAGGAGCCAAATCCTGGCGCATCCGCCCCGGCCAGATGCCACCAGATTGCGCACAGACTCAACACGCGCCCCCCGCACAAGAGCAGGATTTCAGACCCCAGGGGAACACGCTCGTCATATCGTCCAGCAAGTGGGATCAGAACTTGAATCCAGGCGTCGATCGCACTGCCCTTCAATTGGCCTCACCCGGAGCCGCGACGGGCAGCAAGATTTCGTTTCGGCGAAGAAACCAGGGCAGGAAAGGGGGGTTGTACCTCGCCCAGATTGGTTCCCCAAGCGCACGAAAATCCTGTCCTTCGACCCATTCTTCCAGCGTCTCCAGGTTACGGCGATAGGCCCGCTCACTCCAAAATCCCGAATACCGCACGGCTGCGATGTGGTGTGCCGGAACCTGGCGGATGACCACGGCTGGGTCTTTCGGAACGGGAGTCGAATCAAGCGTAAACGAAGCGGGCAGCATGAAGCTGACGGTCCATTTGCCGCCACGCTCCACTTGGCCGACAGGCGATGTCATTTCAATCTTCTGATTCGCGGGGACCTGCCCGACAGGCGATGTCATGGCCAGCTTCTGTTGCTGTTCGTTGTGCCCGGAAATGTATTTGAAAAGGCGGCGGAACGCCGCGTTTCCAGCATCCTCGAAGCGGCCACCGACCGTGGTTTCCGCGAGGATATGGGGCTCGTACTTTCGCAGTTCAAACTGCCCTTGCGCCGTAACCACGGTGTACTTGGCTTCTTCCGCCGCCAGAGCATCTCCAAGTGCCAGAACGCTCAGGATTGTGAACCAAAGAGCCTGGCTGATTCGAGACATGCCGGCACCCATGCGTGCATAGTCATTCATCCAGCTCAAGCCTCATTCGTTGCCCACTCACTCAACATGGTGTCCCGCGAAGTGGCACCGATTCACTCTCGCCGATCTTGGCCTTGTTCCGCTCGGCCGTTGACCCGGATGCCGCGGCAGCCTCGCCCGCGGGTGTCGCGAAAACGTCGGCTGACTTGTCCAGCAGCTCCTTCTTCCAGACAGTGATCCGTCTGGCATGAGAACCGTACTGAGCCGTCAGCTCGTCAGCGGTCCTGCCGTCTCTGCATGCGGCCGGGGCAACCCTTGGCCTTGATGGACGGGGACTTGTCGCTTCGGGCTCGGATCAGCCGCTCACCATGGGGCGCCTTCAACACCGTGTGATTACGCCCTGCCCGGCTTTCTGGTGCCACTTCTGCGGGAGCCGGGGCGCGTAAATTTCATCTTGACTGCGTTAGGATTGCCGGATCAGTTTCGGAGTTTCTCATGTCCCCATCTCCCTTAACAGTCTGTCGGACTTACCATGATCTACTGCGATTCCCGCTTCGCGGTCGCTTGCTACGCGCTTCCTCGTCAAATAGTTCGACTATTTTCCGCAGAATCGTCCAGAAATCGTCGTACGGAGCGAAAATCTCGCGACGATCGGGCACGTCCGACAGGCTGTTTAGCCGACTTTTTCTTTGCGCCGGCCTCCTTGCACTTGGTGCCTGCGGTTCGAGTTCGCCGATCAACGACAGCGCAACAGGCCCGGGTGGGGATACGGGCAGTGGCGGCGAGTCCTCCGGCGCGGGGCTCCGTGTGCTGTCCAATCGCGCGGACATGATCAGCGGTGATGATGTGCTGATGGAACTTCAGTTGCCTCCGAACAAGGCCCTGGATGATGTGCGGGTGACGCTGAATGGCAGGGACGTGAGCAGCAGCTTTGCGATGAGCAGCGATGGCCGCTACCTGGGACTGATCACCGGCCTGACGCCGGGTCCGAATATCCTGTCATCCAGCCTCGGCGACCGCCTGACGATCAGCAATCACCCCAATGGCGGGCCGATCTTTTCCGGGCCGCAGATCCAGCCCTGGGTGTGCCAGCCGGGCGCGCTGGATGCACAGTGCAACCAGCCCGCCGAATACAGCTTTCTGTATAAGTCCTCGGACCCGACCAGCCCGGGCTTGCAGCCCTATGATCCGGCCAGTCCACCCGGTGATGTGGCCACAACCACAACCGATGACGGCATCACCCTGCCCTTTATCGTGCGCCAGGAACTGGGTTACCAGGACCGCGACCAGTATAAGATTCTCACCCTCTTCGACCCGGCCTTGGAGTGGACCGCGCAGGCGCCGCAGCCGCAATGGAATGGCAAGCTGCTGATTACGCACGGCGGAAACTGCGGTGCAGCCCATGCCGCCGGCAATGCGCCGCTGGATGATTACGCCGGGACGATTCCGGCCAATCCGGCCCTGGAACAGAGCTATGTCACCGCGCTGGGCAAGGGCTACTCGGTGCTGTCCACCGCCCTGGACAATGCCGGCCACAACTGCAACATCGCGGTGCAGGCAGAATCCCTGCTGATGGCCAAGGAGCGCTACATCGAGCAATACGGCACGCTGCGTTACACCATAGGCACGGGCTGTTCAGGCGGCTCGATCGTGCAGTTCACGCTGGCCAATGCGTATCCGGGCATTTACCAGGGCATTCTGGCGATGTGCTCGTACCCGGACGTGTTTGGCGCCGGGGCGCAGTTCACTGATTTCCATCTCCTGCGCATCTATTTTGAAGATCCCTCGCGCTGGGGCGATGTGCTGTGGACTCCTCAGCAGTTCGCCGATGTGGAAGGCCACCTGAGCCACGCCAACGCCGTGGCGGCCGACGAGGGCCTGTACAAGGCGGCGCTGAATCCGGAGAATCCCTGCAGCGGCGTCAGCGACGAGGAGCGCTTCGATCAGGTGAACAATCCCGGCGGCGTGCGCTGCG
>JBFIIN010000419.1:0-3278 GCA_041601225.1 Oceanococcus sp. | reverse complement strand
TCGCGACCGCCGATCTCGTATTGCCCCTCGCGATCTCCTTTTACTCCTTCCAGCAAATAGCATTTCTTGTTGATATACAGCGCGGATTGCTGCAGCCCATGGGCTTGTTGCGTTACACCCTGTTCGTGTCCTTTTTCCCGCAATTGGTGGCCGGGCCTATCGTTCACTACCGGGAGGTCGGTGGTCAGCTGGATCGGCTGAAGGGCGCGCCGCATCCCGTGCTGGACCTGGTTGTCGGCACGAGCATGTTTGCCATCGGCCTGTTCAAGAAGACCGTCATTGCCGACGGGCTCGCAGGGTACGCCGATCCGGCATTTGCGTTGGCAGCGGCGGGTCATGAGCTCGATTTTGTCGCGGCCTGGTTTGCGGTGCTGGCCTATGCGCTGCAGATCTACTTCGACTTTTCAGCCTATTCCGACATGGCCCTGGGCTTGGCAAGAATGTGTGGGATCCGCCTCCCGCCCAATTTTCTGTCGCCCTATAAAGCCACCAGCGTGATTGATTTTTGGCGGCGCTGGCACATCACACTTTCGCGATTTTTGCGGGACTACATCTACATTCCGCTTGGCGGCAATCGCCAGGGACCGGCGCGCGCCAGCGTCAATTTGATGCTGACCATGTTGATCGGCGGCTTTTGGCATGGCGCCGGCTGGAATTTCATTTTGTGGGGAGGGCTGCACGGCGCCTATTTGATCGTTAACCGCGCTTGGCGCCGCCTGCGTTTGATGCCAGCAAACGGGCTGACGCGCGGAGCGAGCTGGGCGCTGACCTTCCTTGCCGTTACGGTTGCCTGGGTGCTGTTCCGGGCCAGTGATCTGGCCGCCGCGAATTCGATCTACAAAGCCATGCTGGGCTTCAACGGGATTGTGCTCCCTACACGTCACGTCGAACTGCTGGGCGTGATGGGCTTGTGGTTTCAGCAACTCGGTGGACAGGTTCAGGAGTTTGTCGCCGTCGATCCGGGTTTGACCGGTTACCTGTTTGTGGGTGCGGCACTCTTGCTGGTGTTGCTCGCCCCCAATCTGCTCGAACTGTTTCGCAAATACCGGCCCGCGGTGGCTTGGGCGCAAGACGCCGGGCGGGCCAGTCATTTGGTCTGGGCGCCCAATATCGGCTGGGCCGTCATCATCGGCGTGATCCTGGTTATGGGACTGATATTCGTGCAGCGCGCGCAGCCTTTCATCTATTTCAGATTCTAGAATGAGGCTGGCTCATCGCTATATGGCCATACTGCTGATGCCGGTGCTGCTGGCCGGCCTGAGCTTTGTCGCCTATCTCGGATACACAACTCAGCAACTCATTGCCGACGAGCGGACGCGCTGTGTGGGAGCGCTGCTCGAGCCGCCATTGAAAGCCGCTCAGTTGCGCAGGAGCCAGGCGCGGGCCGTGATTGTGGGGAGTTCGGTGGCGGGCTTCGGCGTCGACCCCGAGCATTTGCCCGAGCCCGGTGCTTATAACCTCGGCCTGGCTTTCGGCACTATGCGTACGGCACGCGAGACGCTGGATGCCGCGCTGCGCTTGC
Source organism: Oceanococcus sp. (assembly GCA_041601225.1). GTDB lineage: Bacteria > Pseudomonadota > Gammaproteobacteria > Nevskiales > Oceanococcaceae > JBFIIN01. The sequence continues at coordinate 1,756 of JBFIIN010000419.1, read as the reverse complement.
CCGAATTGCAAGCGGCCTATCTGGTACTGGACTTTGCCGCATTTCAGGCGCATCAACGCGTCGCCGAGCCCTGGTGGGACGAAAATACCTTTGATGAAAGTTCCGCCACACAGAATCTGAGTTGGGCCACCCTGCACGCGGTCACCCGCCGCGTCTGGCGCGCGGGCTTGCCAGGTTTGCTGCAGAATCGCGAGGCCTGTCGCTACCAAGTCGCCCGAACTGGTTTGTACCAGCCCACGGGGCAGGGGCTTTATCCAGGTCTCGACGCGGCGCAAATTCTGTTGTCGCAGGAACATGCCCATTTAGGTTGGGTGCAGGCCTTTGCAGGGGCCTTTGCCTTTGTTTCTCCGGTGAATCAGGCCGATACGCTCACGGATTTTCGACTGGCTCTGCGCGCAGCCTATGCCCGGGGGATACGCCTCACTGTAATCATGGCCCCCCGCCACATTCGCCTTGAACATCTGTATGCGGCCGTTGGTTATGAGCCGTCCATTGGGCGCTGGATGCAGGAACTGGTTGCGATCAATGAGGACGAAGCCCTGCGTGCGGGAAGGGCGGCATTTCCGCTCTGGGATTTCGCCTTTTGTGGCGGCGCTTGCGCGGAATTGCCTCCAGCCGATGGCTCGGCCATGCACTGGTGGCTGGATATCAACCATTTCACGCCGGCGCTCGGTGCCGAAATTCTGGCCGCGCTGGCCGGGAAGGCAAGCGCCGTAGTCGCCGGGCGTCGCTTGGATTCCAGCAGCGTTGATGAGCACCTCGCGTGGCGGGCGGCGCGGGTTGCGGAGCTGGCTTGCGCCTACCCGCAGGACCATCAGCGCCTCATGAATTCTCTGAGCACGGCACAATATGGGGCCTCCGAACTGCAATTCGCGGCTTGGGCTGCCTGCAGCCCGAATAATTTATGAAACTCCTGATCGCCATACCGGCCCTGAATGAAGAAGAGTCCATCGCCGCGGTGGTTCGCGAATCTTTGGCGGCGGCGCCGAAAATTATTGCGCAGTCGCCCGTAACCCAGGTTGAGATCGCGGTCGTCAACGACGGCTCCACCGACCGGACCCCGGCCATAGCCAGCGAGTTCGGTGCGGCGATAACGCTCATCAATTTTGAGCAAAACCAGGGCTATGGCGCCGCAATCAAGCACGCCTGGCTCAACAGCGATGCTGAATTGTTGGCGATGATGGACGCCGACACCACCTGCGACCCCAATCATTTTGGGCCGCTGTGTCAAACGCTGGTCGAACAACAGGCCGACATGGTGGTGGGTTGTCGGCTGCACGCGGGCAGCGCGATTCCGCCGATTCGGCGCTTTGGCAATCTGCTGTTCGGTCTGGTCCTGCGGCTCATGTCGACGCGCGGGCCGCGGGATATCGCCAGCGGCATGCGGGTGATCCGCCGGTCGGCGCTGGAGCGCTTGCTGCCTCTGCCCGATGGGCTGGATTTTTCCACGGCCATGACGGCGCGGGCCTTGTTCAGTGACGGCATGCCCGTGGCGGAAATCGATGTGCCTTATGCCGATCGCAGTGGCCAGTCGAAACTGCACCCGCTCAAGGACGGACTGCGTTTTTTGCGGGTCATCCTGGGCACAACCTTGCTGTACCGGCCCTCGCGCCCCCTGGGCCTGGCCGCGGCCGTGCTGCTGCTGATTGCGGGCGGATATATGCTCAGCCCACTCGGCCGCTTTCTGACCGGGGAGCCGATCAAGGACTGGATGATCTACCGCTTCGTGGTGAGCAGCCTGTTCGCGGTGGCCGGT
>JBFIIN010000418.1:0-3285 GCA_041601225.1 Oceanococcus sp. | reverse complement strand
TCCAGGGTCATGAAGATGATGCCACCGGCGGTGCCGGGTCGCTGGCGATTGGTGACCAGACCGACCACCTGGCAACGGCGCCCGTTGCGTGTAGCCCGCCAGCGTTCTGCAGTCAGCGCCTGCAGCTTGTCCAGCCGCGGCCGCAGCAAGGCCAGCGGATGACGGCGCAGGCTGAAACCGAGGCTGGCGTAGTCGGCGCAAATCTCTTCCCCTTCCCGTGGTGGGCGTAATGGTGGCGTGGGTTCCAAAGGGGAGTGGTTCGCGAGCAAGGGCGCGGGGGCGAGCAGCCCCTGGCTGTGCCAGTGCGCGTTATGGCGGTGGCCCGCCAGACTCCGCAGCGCATCGGCTCGAGCGAGCAACTCGCGGTCACGTCCATTCAATTTCGCGCGGCGCACCAGATCGCCAACATCGTGAAAGGGCCGTTGGCTGACGATTCGCCGGGCCAGTTCAGCGCCCAGGCCCTTGATCCGGTTCAGCCCCAGGCGAACGGCGGGCGGGCCTGCGCTACGCTTTTCGAGCTGCGCCTCCCATTGGCTGTGCATCACATCGGCGGCCAAGACTTCCACCGGGCAATAACGGTTCCGTCGCGCATCCTGGATCAATTGCGAAGCTGAGTAGAAACCCATGGGCTGGCTATTCAGCAGACCCGCCAGGAACGCGGCCGGCTCGAAGCGTCGCAGCCAGGCCGAAACATAGACCAGCAAGGCGAAGCTGGCGGCATGGGATTCCGGAAAGCCGTATTCACCGAAACCGAGAATTTGCTGATAAATCTGATCCGCGAAAGAGTCCGGATAGCCGCGCTGCGCCATCCCCTTCTTGAGTCTTTGCTCCAGATGCTCCAGCCCGCCCGCCCGCTTCCAGGCAGCCATGGAACGCCGCACCTCGTCGGCCTCGCCGGGCGTGAACCCGCCCGCCGCGATACAGATTTCCATGACCTGCTCCTGGAAAATCGGCACGCCCAGGGTGCGGGCCAGGATCGGTTCCAGACCAGCCGGACAGTGCACCGGCTCGCGGCCCTGCCGGCGATTGAGATAGGGTTGCTCCATGCCTCCCTGGATAGGGCCTGGGCGGACGATCGCGACTTCGATCACCAGGTCATAGAACCTAGCCGGCCGCAGGCGCGGCAGCATGGACATCTGGGCGCGGGATTCGACCTGAAAAACGCCAACGGAATCAGCGGCCTGGAGCATGGCGTAGACCTCGCCCGCGGCGTCAGGCTGGTCACGCTCGGTATCGCGGATCTTGTCGATACTGAGCCGGTGGCCACTGTGGCCCTGAATCAGGTCGAAGCTTTTGCGTATGGCGGTGAGCATGCCCAGCCCCAGGCAGTCGATCTTCAACAGGCCTATGGCATCCAGATCATCCTTGTCCCATTGAATGACGGTGCGGTCCGCCATCGCGGCATTCTCAATCGGTACCAGTTCATGCAGCGGTCCGGCGGAAATCACAAAACCGCCCACATGCTGGGACAGATGCCGCGGCACACCCTGGATCTGGCGCACCAGACTCAGAAAGCGCTGCATCACCGGAGAATCAGGCTCGAAACCCTGTTCGGCCAGCCGCTCGCGAAAGCCGTCGGCCTCATCCCACCAGGCCAGAGATTTGCTGATCCGGTCGACATCATCCAGCGAAAGACCCAGCGCCTTGCCCACGTCGCGAATCGCGCTTTTGGGCCGGTAGCAGATCAGGGTGGCGGCCAGGGCCGCCCGGTGACGGCCGTATTTGCGGTAAATGTGCTGAATCACATCCTCGCGGCGTTCGTGCTCAAAATCCACGTCGATGTCTGGCGGTTCGTTGCGTTCACGGGACACGAAGCGCTCAAACAGCATGTTCATCTGGCTGGGATCAACGGAGGTGATGCCCAGGCAAAAGCAGACACTGGAGTTGGCGGCCGAACCGCGGCCCTGGCACAGGATCCCCTGCCCACGGGCCCAGCTCACGATCTCATGGACGGTCAGAAAATAATGCTCATAGCCCAATTCCTGGATCAGGCTCAGCTCTTTTTCCACCAGTGCGCGAACCCGGCGACTGGCGCCTGTCGGCCAGCGTTTGCGCAGGCCGGCTTCGGTCAGCGCACGCAGATGCTGAGCGGCCGTGCGTTCTGGGGGTACGGATTCGGCGGGGTACTGGTAGCGCAACTCGGCCAGGGAAAACGCGCAGCGCGCGGCGATGGCGCAGCTTTCGGCGAGCAGTTCCGGCGGGTAGATCTGGGCCAGGCGCGCCAAGGAGCGCAGATGCCGTTCGCCATTGGGGAATAGCCGCAGGCCCGCGTCCTGGACCGCGCAGCCATGGCGAATCGCGGTCAGGGTGTCCTGCAAGGGTCGGCGTTCGCGCCGGTGCATATGCACATCGCCGCAGGCCACCAGCGGCAAAGCGCAGCGCCCGGCCAGAGCGCGCAATTCGGCCAGCCGGCGCTCGTCATCCGGGCCGCAATGCAATTCGACTCCGAGCCAGGCGCGACCGGCGAAGGCTTCGGCCAGCCATTCCCCATCTTCCACACAGGCCACCGAAGCGGGCGCAGCCTGGGGCAGCAGGATCGCCAGACACTGATCCAGATCACGGCTCAGATTCGCCCGGGTGAGCTGATATTCGCCCTTGGCGGCGGCCCGGCGGCCGTGGGTGAGTAGCCGGCACAGCTGGCTATAGCCGCCTTTGCTGGGGGCCAGCAGCACCACTTTGGGGCCATTCAGGACTTGAATCTCCGCGCCGATGATCAGCTTTAACCCACATTTGCGGGCGCGCTGATGGGCGCGCACGATGCCGGCCAATGAGCACTCATCGGTCAGCGCCAGGGCCTGGTACCCCAGCTCGGCGGCTTGCTCCACCAGTTCCTCGGGTTGCGAGGCTCCGCGCAGAAAGCTGAAATTGCTCAGGCAATGCAATTCGGCATAGGCGCTCATGCGAACAGACCGTGAACGAACCATTGGGGGCTGGTGCCATGCTTGCGAAACACCCAGAGGCGTTGGCCACTGCGGCTGATAGCCTGGTGATAATCGCGACCGATGTCGGTTTCGTCCCACCAGCCACTTTCCAGTCTTTCGGCCTTTGTGAGCAGTTGCAGATCCGCTCGAGCGATGCTGCGGACCGGGTCCAGTAACCACAATGGTCGCGCCTGGTGGCGCATCAGGATGCCTGGACTGCCGGCGCCAGGCTCAGCGTAACTGTAGGCCAATTCCGGTCGGTGATCCGGTCGGCAGGTCAGGCCATGCACGGCCGCGCTGCCCAAGCGTGCGAGCGGCGAGTATCAGACCCGCATCGTGCTGGCTGAGGGCGAATTGGTCGCGC
>JBFIIN010000417.1:0-3295 GCA_041601225.1 Oceanococcus sp. | reverse complement strand
GGTCGCTGGGCCTGTTCGGCCTGTTGCTCGTGTCGGCCCTGTTCGGGACGGCGGTAATGGTGCTTGTGCAGTACGGCTGGATCAGCGCCGATACCCCACGCATGTTTGGCTATATCGTCATGTGCTCGCTTGCACTGATGCTTGCGATCGGAATCAGCTGGTCCCATGTGCGCCGCCGCCTCAGCGGTCAAGTCGATACCGACGATGTAGATGAATAGTCACATCAGCTTGTTAGACTTACAGACTACGCGGGCCAGGGCGGCCCGCCCGGCAGAGATCAACCTGGGGGATTCACCGTGAACGCAAGCCGCGATCCGTTGCCGGCCGAACGTTTTCTGCATTTCGAGAAAACCACGCCAGACAATGTTTACCTGCGCCAGCCGCAAGGGCCCGGTAACTACCGGGAGTTTACTTGGGGGGAGGTCGGTGATCAGGTGCGCCGGATGGCCACAGCCCTGAAAAGTCTGGGCTTGCAGCGAGGCGACAAGGTCGCCATTGCGGCGCGCAATTCGGCCCACTGGATCATGGCGGACCAGGCCATAAGTTCGGCCGGCATGGTCAGCGTCGGCCTGTATCCCAAGCAGTCAACTGACGGTGTGCGCTATGTGCTCGAGCATAGCGAGACCAAGGCCATTTTTCTGGGCCCGATTCTCGGCCAGGACGGCATCGTTGCCGGCATTCCCGAGCAGGTCATCAAGATCCGCCTGCCTTACGCCGACGCCCCCCCCGCTGAGCATGAATGGGATGAGCTGATCGCCAGCAACGCGCGCCAGGAAGAGGATTTTCTGCCCAAGCCGGACGATTTGTGGACTCTGGTCTATACCTCCGGCACCACCGGATTGCCCAAAGGCGTGGCCTTGTCCCACGCCAATGCAGCCTTTGGCGGCAAACGTGCCGCCGATGCTTTTGGCATGCAGGCGGATGAGCATTTCTTTTCCTATCTGCCGCTGGCGCACATCGCGGAACGCGGGGTGGTCGAAGGCATGAGCCTGTATGCCGGCGGGCAGATTTCATTCCTGGAGAACATCGAGCGATTCGCCCAGCAGTTGGGTGAAGTCGCGCCAACCCGGTTTTTCGCCGTGCCCCTGGTGTGGAACAAACTGCGGGCCGGCATCCTGGCGAAGAAGTCGCAGGCGCAACTGGATCGCCTGCTGCGCATCCCGCTGCTCGGTCGATTCGTGGCCGGCAAGATCCGCAAGGCGCTGGGCCTGCAGCGTTGCCGAAGCGCGTTCTCGGGCGCCGCACCGCTTCCAGATGAGTTGGGGCGCTGGTTTGCACGCCTCGGGATCGAGGTCTTGCAGGGCTACGGAATGACCGAAAATTCCGCCTATGCCACCGCCAATCGCCCGGGCCGCAACCGGCCCGGTTCGGTCGGTCAGGCCATGCCGGATTGCGACCTGAAGATTGCTGAAAATGGCGAGATTCTGACCCGCAGTGGCGCGACCATGATGGCGTACTACAAAGATCCGGAGAAAACTGCGGAAACCGTCACCGATGGCTGGCTGCATACGGGCGATAAGGGCCGAATCGACGCAGACGGCTACCTTTACATCACCGGTCGGGTCAAGGACATCTTCAAGACCCTCAAGGGTAAATATGTTGCGCCGGCGCCGATTGAAGGTGAGTACGCGGTCAATCCCGCCATTGATCAAATTTGCGTGCTCGGCGACGGGCTCAAGCAGCCGGTGGCCGTGCTGGTGCTGGCTCCGGAATCCCGCGGTCAGGATTGGGCGGGGCTGAAGGCCGAATTGCTCGAAAACCTGGAAACCATCAATGCGAAACTCGAGCCCCACGAACGACTGAGCCATTTGTTCGTGACCGACGATGAATGGTCGCCTGACAACGGACTGGTCACGCCAACCATGAAAGTACGGCGCGACGCCGTGGAAGCTCGCTATTTGCCATTGCTGGAAGGTTTGCTGGGGCCCGATGACCTGGTCATCAAGCTGGCTGCGGTTGCGGACTCCTGAGCTGACCGTGAGCATGCGATGACCTCCGTGGGGCCGGCGGCTCAGGCCACGGAGGCGGACACCGGCCTGCGGGACGGTATTGCGGAACTGGGCCTGGATCTGACGGCGCAGACCCGTGCTCGCCTGCTGGATTATCTCGATGAGCTGCTGCGCTGGAACCGGCGGATCAATCTAACTGCCGTACGTGATCGCGATGAGGCTATAGTCAAGCATCTGCTGGATTCCCTGGCAGTGGCGCCTTACTGCCGGCCGGGGCGAATTCTTGATGTCGGCAGTGGCGGCGGCCTGCCAGGTGTGGTTCTTGCTTTGGCTCGCCCCGACGTTCGGGTGGTTAGCGTGGATGCGCGTGGACGCAAGATCGCGTTCCAGAAGCATGTGGCACGCACTCTGGGATTGAGCAATCTGGATCCGCGCCACGCGCGGGTGGAGGACCTCGGCGCGGAGTCCTTCACCCAGGTCATCAGCCGTGCGTTTGCCTCGCTGGCGGATTTCACGGCTTTGGCCGGTGAGCGTGTCGAAGCGGGCGGAGAAATGCTGGCCATGAAGGGTCGGCGGCCCGATTCCGAACTGGCGGCACTGGCGCCGCCGTGGAAGCCCGTTAAAATCGACCGTCTGTTCGTCCCGGGGCTCGCCGACGAACGCCATTTGGTCGTGCTCCGGCGCGACCCCGCTTGAGAGACTGCCGTGAACAAGATATTGGCCGTGGTGAATCAAAAAGGTGGTGTGGGCAAGACCACGACCAGCGTGAACCTGGCCGCCGCGCTGGCGGCCACCCGGCGCCGCGTTCTGCTGATTGATCTGGACGCCCAGGGCAATGCCACCATGGGTTTGGGCATCGACAAGAACCAGCTCAGCCGCTCCGGTTATGACGCCTTGATCGGCACATGCCGGCCCGCCGCGGCGATTCAGCGCTGCGAGGAGTTCGGCCTGGAGGTGATGCCTGCCAATGGCGACATGACCGCGGCCGACGTGGAATTGCGTGAGATGCCGGGGGGGCAGCAGGCGTTGAAAAAGCTGATCGCCGTGGTGCGCGATCGCTACGACACGATTCTGATCGACTGCCCGCCCTCGCTGTCCATGCTGACCATCAATGCCCTGGTGGCGGCCGATGGTGTGCTGATTCCGATGCAGTGCGAGTATTACGCGCTGGAGGGATTGTCGGCACTCAACCAAACCATTGGCCAGATCCGTCAGAGCCTGAATCCCCAGTTGGAAATCGCCGGCATACTGCGCACCATGCATGATCCGCGCAACAATCTATCTCGGCAGGTTTCCGAAGAGCTGCTGACCCATTTTGGTGAACGGGTCTTGCGCACGGTGATCCC
>JBFIIN010000416.1:0-3307 GCA_041601225.1 Oceanococcus sp. | reverse complement strand
GCTGGGCGTGCTGCTCTACATACTGCTGACCGGGCGCTCACCCTATGCGCAATGGCGCACCCAGCCTCTGGAGTTGCAGAAGGCCGTCTGCGAAACCGAGCCCGAGTCTCCCAGCCTGGCCGCCACCCGCAGTGCGCGCAAGCCCGCGCTGCCGCCAACCCCGCCGCGCGAGCTGAAGGGCGATCTCGACCACATCGTCCTCAAGGCCATGCGCAAAGAGCCGGACGCCCGTTACGCCTCGCCGGAAGCCCTGGCCGATGACCTCCAGCGCTTCAGCAATCGCCAGCCCATCCGCGCACGTGCGGGCTCACGGCGCTATCGGGCAGGCAAGTTCCTGCGCAGGAACCTGATTGCCGTGTCGGCCACGGCCGCCGTGGCCCTGGCCGGCGCAATGCTGGTCAGTTTCTACACCCTGCGCCTGCAGGCCGAGCGTGACCTGGCGCAGCGTGCACAGCACGACGCCGAACAGCAGCGCGCCGCAGCTGAACATGAGCGCGCCGCGGCCGAAAAATCGGCCGATTTCATGGTCAGCCTGTTTACCGCCGCCAACGCCGATGAGGAGCGCCCGGACCTGTTGGCCCGCGACCTGCTCGCCTTTGGCGCGCAGCGGGTGAGCCAGGAACTGGCTGACCAGCCTCTGCTCGAAGCGCGCCTGCAGCGCGCCATAGGCCGCGCCTACTGGTCGTTGGCGCTGTTTGACGAGGGCGAAGCGCGCATGCGGCGGGCATTGCAGCTGCTTCGACAGCAGTTCCCCGCAGGCGATCTTCGCATCGCCGAACTGCTGGAAGAACTGGCCCGCGAGCTTGGTGACCGCGAGCGTTACGACGACGCCCTGGACCTGTCCCGTCAGGCGATGGATATCTACAGCGCCCGTCTGGGACCGGATCACCCCAGAATGGCGGGGATCTGGCAGGATATCGACCGCATCCTTGCCCAGCGCGATCATGATGCCTCCATGGCGCGCTATGAGGCCTCCGAGCGCGCCCGGCAGATCTACCTGGCCAATGACATGGCCCAGACCCGCGACTACGCGATCCTGATGATGGGTCGCTCTGCCTGGCACAAGCAGCGTTTCGAATGGGACCAGGCTGTGGCCACCGCGCTGGAGGGCATCGCCATTCAGGTCCGCCTGCTCCCACGCCATCACATGGCCAATGCGTACTCGATCGAGGATCTGGCCCGGCTGCACTATTTCCGCGGCGATTATCGCAGCGCGGTTCCGCTGTTCGAAGAAGTCATGACCATCGTTGCGGACTTCAAGGGTGCCAGCCATGTGGATATGGACTGGTCCCTGTACTACCGCGCACGCATCGCCCGCGAGCAGGGCGATCGCGCGCGGGCCCGGCAGCTGTATGAGCACCTGATCGCCAACGAAACCGCCACGCCGCAAACGCCGGACAATCGCTATCTCGCCCGAGCACTTTGCGGCTACGCCCTGGTGCTGGCCGACGCCGGAGACCACGCAGCCGCCCGCCAGCAGTGCGCGCGCGGCCAGGACATTCTCGCTGCCACCGCGCAAAAGCGCATCCAGATGGATGTGGTGCACGAAGGCCTGGGCATCGCTGCGCTGGCCGCCGGCGATGCCAAAACCGCTCTGCGCGAGCTGTCCGCGCTGGCCGCGTTGCGACGGCAGGAGCACGACCCCGCGCAGACCGACACCCCCCTGGCCATCGGCCTGCACGCCACGGCCCTGGCCAGCAACGGGAAGATGAATGCCGCGCTGGCGCTAAACGCCGAAGCCCTGGAGCTGGCCAGCGAACGCTATGGCCCCGACTCTGTGACCCGCGGCCGCCTGCTCTGGAACCGGGCGCACTGGCTCGCGGCACTGGGCCGGCCCAACGCAGCAGACCGCGCCGAAGCCCGGCGAATATTCGCCACCCAGTCGCTGGCGCCACAAACCGCGAACTGGACCATTCCCGCACTCGAAGAAGCCGCGGGTTGAGGGCGGTCGGTCTTGGGGCGACCACCGGGATTTGCACCGGCCGACCGGGTCTGGCCGACTAAGCGAACCATTCGACCGCGCACCTCGACCACAGCATTCTTGGCTGGCTATCCTGCCCGGTAGGCCATGCCCCGGTTATCCGGGTTGGCGGCACCACAACCCTGTCCCCGCACAAAAGGATTTCACGATGAAATGGCCGGCTTACCCCGCGATCCTGTACCTGGCACTCGGCGCCAGCGGCTGCGCGCTGCTGAGTCCGGCAACAACTGTTCCGGTCGAGACCCAATGGATAGGCGACGCGCAGGGCGGGCATCGGGTTTACGTTATGTTGCCCGGCATTCGTGGCCGGGGCACGGCTTTTGCGCGCGAAGGCATGCTGGGCGCGGCAGACGATCCCGGCTCGGCCGCCGTGGCCGTGGACCTGCATTGGGGATACTACAAGGAGCGGTCCGCCACGGAGCGCTTGATGATCGACGTGATCCAGCCTCTGGCCGGGCGCCGGGTCGTACTGGCCGGAATCAGTTTGGGCGGATTCGGCACCCTGCTGACCGCCAGCTTGCCGCAGCCGCCGGAGCTTGAGGCATTGGTCCTGCTGTCTCCCTACCTGGGTGAGCCGGAATATCTGGAGCGGGTGCAGGCAGGCGAGTTTGCCGATCAGGCCGGCGACGACGACCGGCAGCGGGGCCTGAATGCAGCCTGGCGCTACCTGCTGGACCCGCAGCGCCAGGTGCCGGTGTATCTGGGCTTTGGTCGCGACGACCGCTTCACCCCTTTTTACCGGGAACTGCAAAAACGGGCGCCAGCGAACCTGCAAATCGATGCAATCGATGGCGGGCACGACTGGCCAACCTGGCGGAGGCTCTGGTCGCGGGCCCTACGCGTGCTCTCACCGGCACTGAACTCCCCGCCCCTGGAGGACGGGATGACCGGCGCATAGGACCGCGGTGTCTTTGGCCTGAGATGTCCGAAATCTATCCGGACCGTGCCGGGTGGAGTACCGTTGACCGGACGGTGGCGCCCGGCGGGAATACGCAGCGCCACAAAGCACCTGGAAACGGCAGAGGGAAACGGGGATGAAGATTGGAACTGATGTCGCGCTCAAATTACTGTTTGTTCTGGCGACAGGCGCCGCGCTTTGTGGCTGCGCAAGCGCTGGAACCCAGCCGGGCAATCCCCAGGGCTCACCGGCATCAACTTTGGAGAGCGCGTTCTCGGCCTACGAGCGGGCCGAAAGTCGCGGCGGCCTGCTGGTGGCCATCCGGATGCTGGAGGACTATGCGCAAAGCCACCCCGCCGACTACGCCAGTCGCGCGCGGCTGGCCAATGCCTATACTTTGCTGGGCGCGGGGTACAGCCAGAGCGGGC
>JBFIIN010000415.1:0-3309 GCA_041601225.1 Oceanococcus sp. | reverse complement strand
GGTCGAATTGCCTGTGGCCGGCTTCCCGATCAAGGAACATTGGCATCTGGTAAGCCGCGCGCACAAGAACTTTTCCGTGGTTGCCAAGACTTTTCGCGAATATGTCTTGAGCGAGGGGCGCGACATGCTCCGTGAGGCGCTGGTTTACTGGGAGCAACATCACCGGCCCAAATTGCCCACCCGCTAGCCATCGGCAGGCCTGGACCGCAATTTTGGTCTGCACCGCTGGCTTGTTTGTCCCGCGCGGCGACCAGATCTCCCGTGCTGGAGCTGCCTTGCGGGGGCATGCCGCTGTACCCATGCGGTGCAGCATACGCGGCCGCGGCCGCGCTGCGCTCAGCGAGGGCCGAAAGCTACGGCGTTGGTCAATGAATCAGCCTGCTGAATCGCGGCATCGCAGAGTCAGCGGCCGGATTCGGTGCGTCCATCAGCTGTGCGGAACATCAGTGGGCTCTCGCAAGCGCCGCCGTTGGCAGAATGAAGAGGGCCAGCCCAAAGGCCCGAAGGGCGACTTTTGAGCGGGCATCGGTGTATGGCAGGGTCAAGCACGGAACAATGTTGCGTTTGGCGTTTCTAGATGCCATGAATAGCGACTCGAGCAGAATCAATTTCGTATTCGGTACCAGATCGGTGGTTCTGGAATTCAGGGTTCGCCATGTGCAAGATCGAAGACTTGGGTCGCGGTATCAGGCTGCTACGGCGCGCGAGTGTGCCCGCATCGGAGATATCGCAGTTCTTTGTGATAGCCCACGGCGTTCAGGCCGGCAAGAGCACTGTTGCTCCCCCTGATTTCGAAATCTATTTCCCGTGGGGCATGGGTAATTTCGGGTGGTATGAGTCGGATGTGGGATTTGATCTGCAATCGATTCTCGAAAACAAACGAAGAGGCGTCAAAGAGGGGCAGACTCAGCCAACCCGCATTTGCACGACGCCCATTCCGAACCACGAAAGCCATAGTCCTGGTGCACCGCTGCTACTGCGGCCTCAAGTCAACTACCGGGATATCCAGCTGGCCCCGGATGACCTGAATCCCGAGTTCTGCAAGAAGATGCTCAAGACCTATTACTTGGCGCCGCCTCGTGGCCACGTCGGCATCCTCTGTATTGAGCCTGCCAGTGTTCTGGCCAAGAATCTGGGTTTCGGGCAAAGCAGCATCTTGCTGTCGGTCGTCTTGAATGTACTCAGGCAGAAAATCAGGGGCGAGGCCGATGTGATTTGCCTGTGTTGCAGTCACAGGGAAGGTCAGGAACGCGACGCTGAGCTTCGATCCGTGGGCTATGTTGCGCTTGATGACGGCAACAGCAACCACATCTGAGGAATGCTGTATGGCTGTGGTTCAGCGCGTTTGTGTGGGGTTCGCCCGGCACGAAAGAGCTCACATTTGCCGTGACCCGGAGGTCCACATTCTTTTGCGCGGCGTTCGTGAAATTTTGAGCCGGGTCCGGCGTGCCGGGCATGGCCATGCGCTGCGGGCGCCAGGGTGTGTCGGCCGGAAACCGCCGGTGCTTCTCCTGCAACAGAAAGAGGCACGACCGGCGAACGCTTGCCGACCCTGCTCGTTTCATCTGGCGCAGCTGCGGATGGGCTCAGGGTGGTCAAGACAGCAATCACCCGGCATTCCGCGCCAAGCTAGGCCGCTGCGAAAAGCAACTCCAGCTCCTGGATCTGGGTCGGCTGAAAAATTGTTGGTGGCTCATTGTGCGCGAGGTACACCCCGAGATTTGCGATGACCTCATCCTTGTCGTCTCGCGGTCCCAGCGCAAAGTCGAATTCGACAACGGCATCAAGCGCGGCGAGGTAAGCGGCGGTGGATCGCGGTAGCCAGACGGTACTGAAGGCGTTGCGTACGGCAATCTGGTTGATTGGGTAGTGCGATACGGTCCGGAGTTCGCCCCACGACTGTCCATGACCCCGCACCCGTTTGTCGGCGGCGCCGGTGCTTGGCGCCCCCAGAACTGCTCGACAAGCCACGACAAATGCATCCGCGATACTGGGCACGACACGCTCGCAGGCCTTGTCGGCCGTGTTCAATGCCCTGTCGGCCACTGTAACCGCGCCGAATGCCGCGCGAATACGATCGACCATCGACCGGGCTTGCGGCAGGCCGCCAACCGGCAGGTTGGTGGGATCCACCCCGTTAACCATGATCTGGCAGGGAAGCTGATGCGCCGCTTCCTGATCGAGTGGGCGGGAACCTCGCGTCGCCTGAAATTTCGCGCCGGCACCGCCCAGGTTGAGATGGGACACCGCGCCTGCATTGTTCAACATGCTGAAATAGCAAAGCACTTCGGCCACATGCCGGTTGCGTCCGGCCATGTGATTGATCGCGTCGGCCTCCAGCTTCTTAAAGCGGGTGACCTGCTTCTGACGGAAATCCTCCAGACGCTTGGCTCCGCGATGCGGACTTTTTCTGCCCATGCTGACCCCTCCTGCGATTCGATGGACTCACGGATGAGCAGAGTTTCGCATGGCCTGCGATTTGTCGGCCGTCCACGATCGCGAAGCATGACCTCGGGTTCCGCTCGTGAAATCGTGTGCAAATTGCGCTTCGAAGTTGACGCGAAGTGATTCGGTGGTTTGAAGGGGAAGCCGGCCGCGACCTCTGGATAGCCTGTGCGATATCGAGCCTGTCGTTCGTGCCGGGGATCGACTGGTTTGCTGCCCGGACGTATTGTAAGCGGTTGGTAAATTCTGGATCGCGCCTGACTGGGTGAACTCGGGTTCGCAGGACGTGAATCCCTCGCTGTTCAGGCGTCTGCTGCCCCCTGCCCGCGGGTGATCGGCGATATTGTTTCCGGCCCTGCAGATTCAATCGGCGCGCCTGCCGGTTGGCCCACCACGCTTCCGGAGTGGTGGGATTCGCTGCCGTACGTCGCGCGTGCGGAAGGGGAGGCGCGCAAATGGGCTGGGCGCCGTCGCGGCGCTGAAGATCGCGGTTGCGCCAGTCGGGTCTGTCGAAACGTGACCAATGCCGTGCGCGCGGCGCAGCCAAATGCCGTCGTGAGCCGGTTCGCATTGGCGGCGCGGGAGCCTTCCGGTGGTGATCCGTGGCTTTCGCGCGTATGTTTCGGGTGAGGCCCATGAAGCGCTCTGCCAAGCGCGGGAGCCCCGGGACGACATGACCGGGGCGAAATGCCAGACCGCTGGAGCGGAGCACGTCGTGAGCGGATTATTGCAAGAGATCGAAAGAGATGACTATACAAATCGGTGAACAAATTCCTCAGGCCACCCTGCAGACTCCGGGCGAAAAGGGTCCGGTGAATATCTCCACGGCCGACATATTCAAGGGCCGCAAGGTCGTGCTGTTCG
>JBFIIN010000414.1:0-3331 GCA_041601225.1 Oceanococcus sp. | reverse complement strand
GGACCCTCAAGCCGCGGCCCATGCTCGGCATGCTGATTCATGGCTCGAGCATACAGATGACCGAAATGGCCCATTTCGTCAATTTCCAGCTCGACAAGCTGTTGATCGCGGGCTATGTGGGGCTCTATGAAGTCGCCCATTACGAGGTTGCGAGCCGGGCGAGCCAGGCGGCGCGTTCGTTGCCGGTGACGGGCCTGAGTACCGCGTTGCCGGCGGTGGCGCGCACTGCCTTGAATGCTGAGGCCTTGTGGAGCGCCTATCTGCGCATGTCCGGTTATGCACTCAAGCTCGGTCTGCTGTTTGTTGTGGTCCCTGTAACTGTGGCGCCGATCCTGCTGTTTTCCTGGGTCGGGCAGATCGGCTACCATGGTCGCTTCGTATTTATTCTGCTGTCCGGCGGCGTATTCGTCGGTTTACTCACCATGCCTGCCGGAATTGCGGCACAGGCCCTGGGCCGCATCGAACTGGAGCGGCGCTGGGCCCTGGTCTGCATCGTATTGAATATCGTGTTTAGCCTGCTGGCGATTCGGCAATTTGGCAAAGAGGGCGCGGCCATGGGTACGGCCGCTGCGGTCTGTCTGACATCGGCCTTGCTCATGTTGAATTTTCATCGCCTGGTCGGTCGATCGATCATGGAGACCCTGCGACCCCTGGCCTGGCAGATTGCCCCGGCTGTGCCCGTGCTGCTGGCCTGGATCGGGATTGAGCATGGTTTGCGCCCCTTGGTTATTCATTCGCGGTATTTCATGGCCCCAACGGCGGTCGTGCTGCTGGCGGGCTGCATGCTGAGCCTGGTGGTGGTCATGGCGCGTTGCAAACGCCTGGATGCAGCCGAACACGCCTGGCTCAGACGCATGCGTTTTCCGGCCTGGGTGATCGGGCCGACGGCGCCGGAGTTGAAATCGCAGTGATCGTTAAAGCTGGCAATCCGGTCCTGTCGCGCAGCGGACGGCGGCAACACGCATGTTAGCCGTTGCTCTGACCCTGGTTCTGGTCGGCCTCGGGGTTGCCGCCGCGGGCCGGAATTGGCGCTGGGGTGTGCTCATGACCATCGTCGTGGGGGTATTGCAGGACCCGCTGCGCAAAATGATGCCCGGGGCGCCGGCAGTGATGGTGCTGGCCTTTTTCCCGGTCTGGGCCATGACCGTGACCATGGCGCTGGGCGGGCGCGATCGGGCCTGGCGGCAGATGCGTCGTGGTGCGCGCGAGCTGTCGGACTGGGTGGCCATGCTGCCGCTGGCGCTGGTTCCCGGAATTGCGGTGACCCTGGGCTATGGCCTTTACGCCTGGCCCGTGGCGGTGATCGGAATACTGTCCTACATGATGCCGGCTTCAGCCCTGCTGATCGGTTTTGCCTACCCGAAAAGCAGTCGTCATTTGCGACGCGCCATTACGGCCTATTGCCTGTTCACGGCGCTGGTCCTGGTGGGTGGGCCCTTGCAATATGCCGGGATGTTTGCCGGCAGTCCGCTGCTGGGGACCGCGGTCTTTGACACGGAATGGATTCGGCATATCAGTTATGGGCATTGGATCCGTTTGATAGCCGGGTTTTATCGTAGCCCCGATTTGATGGGCTGGCATGCGTCCGCGCTGGTCATGTTGTCCTTGACCATGCTGATCCGTCCGGGCGAGCGCAACCGTTGGCTTTGGGCTTTGCTGATTACCTGGGGCGGAATCTGTCTGCTCATATCCGGGCGCAACAAGATGATCTTCATGCCCCTGGTCTGGGCAGCGGCGGTAATTTCGATCCATATGTACGCCGGGCGCACCAGTCATCTGGGGCCGCTGCTGCTGGGCGCCATTCTGGCGGTTGCTGGTGTGGGCCTGGCCTCGGACCGTCTCAATGTTGAGGACGATTATTTTCGCTATTTGAATTATGGCGGCAGTACGATCGTGGAGCGTTTGCAGAAGGATTCATTGAAGACCATACGCGGCACCTTCAATCAAAGCGGCTTCTGGGGGCAGGGCCTGGGAACCGCCAGCCAGGGGCGGCAGCATCTGGGAATTGATTTCAAGGGTGGCTGGCAGGAGGGAGGTCTTGGAAAAATCATCGCGGAGCTCGGGGTCATGGGGATGCTGCTGGCGCTGATGGTCTGCGTGGCCGTCGTCGTACAGTTACACAAATCCGTGCGCACAGTCGTACGACGAGCGCCCAAGCAGTTGGCCTTTCACGCGGGCTTGCTGGGATTCGTGGCGGCGAATGTGGCGATGTTTCTCAATTCGCATTTGCCCTTTTCCGATGGCTGCGTGGTGATCATTACCGCGATGATGATCGGGATTGCGCTTGCGGCGCCGCGCTGGTTGATCAATCCAAGCGTCGGGATTCCACCGCCGCGCATGTCCAGTCGGCAAGTCGCCAGACCCGCGCTGACGTGAGTACGCCGGGGCGCGGCGCGGTCCGCAACGCCGTAATCGACGATTCCGACGTGCCCCTGCGCGTCGCCTTGCTGGATACCAGCCGGTTTCTGCCGGGAGGGAGTATGGGCCGTTACCTGGACTTGCTCTGCGCTGGACTGTCCGGGCTCGAATTGCAGGGACAGGCGGTCGTGCCGGTGCGCATGGCTGTTGGCTTGGCGCCTGATGCCTTGCCCTGGCTGCCGGGCGCGCTACGCACGCCGTTCCACCACCTGCTGTGCTTGCTGGGCAGCTGGTGGCGGCTGCGGCGTAGCGGAATTGGCCTGGTGCATATCCCGGACGGCAGTCACGCTTATCTTGCCTATGTGGTCCCACGCAAGGCCCGGCTGGTGGTGACGGTCCACGATCTGATTCCCTTGAATCTTCTGCAGGGACGACTGGCCGGACCGCGGCCGGCACGCATGTCCGCGGTCATCGTGCGGGCGTCCGCCGCGGCGCTGGCGCGAGCCCAGGCTCTGCTCGTGGACAGTACGCACACTCAGCATGATCTGCGCCGCCTGTCCGCCGGACTCGCGCGGCGCAGCCGGGTGGTGCTGCTGCCGGCGCCCGCACGGGGCCCGGCCGGGGAGCAGCCGCGGCGTGAGCGCGTGGTTCTGCATGTGGGCAACGACGGCTTCTACAAAAATCGCGGCGGGGTGCTGCGCATATTTGCGCTGTTGTCCGATCCAGCCCTGCGCCTGGTGCTCGTGGGTCCGCGGCCGGAATCCAGCCTGCAAGCGGAGATCACGCGCCTCGGGCTGGGGGCGCGGATTGACATCAAAACCGGGATTACGGAAGCCGAGTTGCTGCGGCTGTATCAAACCTGCGCACTGTTCTTGTTTCCGAGCCTGTATGAGGGCTTTGGCTGGCCGCCCCTGGAAGCCATGGCCTGCGCGGCTCCAGTCGTGTGCTCGGACCGGGCCTCACTGCCTGAGGT
>JBFIIN010000413.1:0-3336 GCA_041601225.1 Oceanococcus sp. | reverse complement strand
TTCCAGCACTTCGCCGTCGGCCCGAATGAGACGGTTGATCCCGCAGGCTCCGGCTTGCCCCCCCCGAATCCCGAATGGGACCACCCGCCGCCGATTGGTGAGCAGGGACAGGGTCATCGACTCCAGAAAGCGCAAGCGCCGGAACATGCCCGACCCACCGGGGGGTCGTCCACCACCCCCGCTACCCTGCCGAATCGCGGTGCGCTCCACCCGCACCGGAAAACGACTCTCCAGCACCTCGGGGTCGGTGAGCCGGGAATTGGTCATATGGCTATGCACCGCGTCCGCGCCAGGGCCATCGCGGCCACCGCCGGTCCCGCCAGCCAGGGTCTCGTAGTACTGATACTTATCGTTGCCAAAACTCACATTGTTCATGGTTCCCTGACTGGCGGCCTGCAAGCCCAGCGCCGCATACAGGGCATCGACCACGGCCTGCGATACCTCGACATTGCCGGCCACCACCGCCGCGGGATAGCGCGGATTGAGCAAAGTTCCTGGCGGAACGACCAGCTCCAGGGGCTCCAGGCAGCCGTCGTTCAGCGGAATGTCGTCGTCGATCAGCGTGCGAAACACATAAAGCACAGCGGCCCGGCAGATCGAAGCCGGCGCGTTGAAGTTATCGGCCTGCTGCGGCGAAGTGCCCGTGAAATCGAGACGCACACCTGCTGCCGTGCGGCGTATGGCCACTTGAACCCGGGCGCCATTGTCCATTTCCACGCAGGCCTCGCCGTCACGGATTTCACAAAGAGCCGTGCGCATTGCCGCTGCCGCGTAAGCGCGGATATGTGACATGTATACACCCACCCGGTGCGCGCCGAATTCCGTGGTCAGCCGGCGCAATTCGAGCTGACCGCGCTGTACGGCGGCCAGTTGCGCCTGCAGGTCCGCGATATTCTGCATGGGGTTGCGGGCGGGCCAGGGCCCGGCGCCGAGACGCTGAAGCACCTCTCGCTCGAAAAAACGGCCGGCGCGCACCAGGAGCTCACCGTCAAACAGCACTCCCTCTTCGTCGATGTTGCGCGACTCCGCCGGCATGGACCCGGGCGCGATGCCGCCGATGTCCGCATGGTGCCCGCGCGCCGCGACGAAGAACTGCAGGTCTTGGCCGTCCGGATCAAAAACCGGGGCAATAACCGTGATGTCCGGCAGGTGTGTTCCTCCCTCGTAGGGGGCGTTGTGCACAAACACATCGCCCGGCTCCAGGCTTGCGACGTGCTGGCGCCATACCGCACGCACCGCGTCACCCATCGACCCCAGATGCACCGGCACATGCGGCGCGTTGGCGACCAGGCGCGCCCGCTCGTCGAACAGGGCACAGGAAAAGTCCATTCGTTCGCGAATATTGACCGAGCGCGCTGTCTGTCGCAGCGCCTCACCCATTTGCTCGGCAATCGCCATAAAGCGCTTGTTGAACACCTCCAGCCACACCGGGTCTGCGGGGCCTTGCGCAGCCGGCAGCTCGGCCTGCGTGCGCTGCTGGTGCGTCAGAACCAGCGCGCCATCCGTGCAGACTTCCGCCTGCCAGCCCGGCTCCAGCACCACGGTGGAATGCAGCGCACAGATCAGGGCCGGGCCCTGCATGCGCATTCCGCCCGGCAGCTCGGCATAACGGTACACCGGCGCAGCCACGGGTCCGCGCAGGGTCCACATGGTCTGCTCGAATTCGGCCTGCCCACTGACCTTGTCCACCGGCGCCTCGGTCATCTCGGGCGCCGTGCGCTGTTCGCGACCGCTGATCAGGATATCAGCCACTTCCAGCTCGGCCTGCTCCGGCACATAGCCAAAGCGCTGCCTATGCAGCGCCTCAAACTGGCGGCGCATCGTGGCCAGATCCGCCCAATCCACCGCCAGACTGGTCTGGGTGCCGGCGTAACGCAGTAGCAACTGACTTTGCATCTGCACCCGCCGCGCGCCTTCAGCGCGCAGTCCCGCCCGCACCTGGGTCAGCACATCCAGACGCTGCCGGTCAATGGATTCAAGATGCTCGGCGCGCAATGCCAGACCGACCGCCCGCGTGCGGATCGTGTGCAGTCCAGACAAGCCGATACCATAGGCCGACAACAAACCGGCCAGCGGATGCACCAGCGCCCGGCGGATACCCAGGAGCTCGGCGACCCGGCACAGATGCTGACCGGCGGCTCCGCCGAATCCGTTGAGCACATAGCGCCCCAGGACCATGCCGCGGGCGGTGGTGATGGTCTTGATCGCCCCGGCCATATTTTCAATGGCCACCTGCAAAGCGCCCGCCGCTATTGCATGCGGATCGCGCGGCGTTCCCAGGCCGGTGGCGATGCGCTGCGCCAGCGCGCCGAACTTCTCACGGACGACCGCCTCATCCGCTGGCGCGTTCCCATCAGGCCCGAAAACTTGCGGCAGGAACTGTGGCGCGAGACGCCCAAGCAGCAGATTGCAATCGGTGACGGTCAACGGACCGCCACGCCCGTAACAGGCCGGGCCCGGATCAGCCCCGGCGGACTCCGGCCCAACCCGGATTCGCCCGCCATCGAAACTCACAATGGAGCCGCCGCCCGCGGCAATGGTATGCACTGCCAGCATCGGGGTGTAGACCCGCACGCCGGCCAGTTCCGCCTCAAAGCTGCGCTCGAACTCGCCAGCGAAATGGCAGACATCGGTTGAGGTGCCCCCCATATCAAAGCCGACCACCTGACTGGCGCCCAGAACCTGTTGCGCAGTGCGCACCATGCCCACCACGCCACCCGCCGGACCGGACAGCAAGCTGTCCTTGCCGTGAAAAGCATCGGCTACCGCCAGGCCGCCGGAAGACTGCATGAACAGCAAGCGCACGCCGGGCAGAGCCGCCTGCAGCCGCTCGACATAGGCACGCAGCACCGGCCCCACATAGGCGTCCGCCACCGTGGTCTGACCGCGCGCCACCAGGCGCTGCAGGGGACTGACCTGGTGAGATACGGAGATCTGCGCAAATCCATGCTCAGCGGCCAGGGCCGCAGCCGCCTGCTCGTGCTGTGGGTAGCGATAACCGTGCATGAAACAAATCGCCAGGGCCTGGCAACCCGCCGCCCGGGCCGCAGCCAGATCCTCAGTCAGCTGCGCGACATTCAACGCGCCCAGGACTTCACCCTGGGCGGAAATCCGCTCCTGTGCCTCGATCACCCGATCGTAAAGCGGCTCGGGCAGCCGGATTCGCCGCGCGAACAGCTCGGGACGATTCTGGTAAGCAATGCGCAGCTGATCGCCAAAACCCGCGGTGATCACCAGGGCCGTACGCACGCCCTTGCGCTCCAGCAGGGCATTGGTCGCCACCGTCGTGCCCAGCTTCACCGCGGCAATGCGCTGCGCGGGAATGGCCTCGCCAGG
>JBFIIN010000412.1:0-3337 GCA_041601225.1 Oceanococcus sp. | reverse complement strand
CCATGGATCGTGAATCGCCAGGGCCGTTCGTCCAAACCGGTCCCGCGGTCTTTGCCGATTCGTCCGGCCGGCGCGTTATGATCAATCAGGGAAGCTCGGGAGTTGTCATGGACACATTTTGGAATCTGGTGTGCGGTGCGGCGATTGGGCTGTGCGCCCTGGCCCTGTCCGCGTGCGGTGACCGGCCCGGCGCGCCGCTTGCGGGCCTGCCGCTTGGGAATCCGTCCGTTCCCGATCCTCTGGTTAGCGGGCCGATCGGGGATGCCGGCATCCGTGGCCACGCGCTGTGGGACTCATGGTTTGATCTCACCGAGCTCGGTTATCTCGAGGAGGAGTACTTTGTTGCCGGCGCGGCGCGGGCATTTCCGGCCGGCGAGCCGGCGGCCTACACGACGCGCATTATCGTCAGACGCCCGGCCGATCCGGCGGATTTCAACGGTGTCGTGGTGCTGGATTGGGTCAATGTCACAGCGCAATTCGAGAATGCGGTGCAGACGCTGGAAGCGCATCAGTTGTTCCATCGCGATGGCTACGCCTATGTGCATGTGAGCGCCCAGGCCGCCGGTCTGTGCTGCACGCCATTGACGCCGCAGGTCTGGGATCCCGTGCGTTATGCGGAGCTGTCGCATCCGGGGGATGCCTACGCCTTCGATATATTTTCGCAGATCGCCCAGGCGCTTAGGGCGCCCGTGGGCATTGATCCTATGGGTGGTCTACCGGTGGCGCACGTGATTGCCATGGGGCAATCGCAGTCGGCCAGTCGTCTGTACAGCTACGTGTCGGAAGTCCATGCGCGGGATCGGGTGATCGATGCCTTTCTGATTCAGTCCGGCGGCGGAAAAGTCTACGCCGAACCGCCGGAGGTGCCGGTCATTCATCTGCTCAGCGATGCCGAAGCGAGTCCCGAAGAACCGACCCTGCATCCCAACTACCGACTCTGGGAAGTCGCGGGTTCTGCGCATCAGGACCTGTGGGTGGGATATCACCAGGAACTGGGTCAGGCCGGGCGCGTGACGGTTGATGCGCCCCGGCAACCGGCATCGGCCGATGAGGATTTGCACCAACTCACGGCGAACTACGGCGAACAGCCCGATCCGGGGCTGGGGGTGTGCATCGCCGCCGGTACCGCCTTTCCAATGCGCTTTGCGGTCATGGCTGGGCTCCACCAGCTGCGGCGCTGGGTGAGCGCCGGCGTTCCGGCCCGGCAGCCACCGCGCTATGAATTTGACGCGCGTGGAATGCTGGCGCGGGATGACCTTGGCAACGCGCGCGGTGGTCTGCGCTATCCGCCCATTGATGTCCCTGTGGCGCGCTATCAATCGGATTTGTGCGGCCTGGGCGGCATGACCATTCCGCTTACCGAGGTTGAGTTGATCCAGCGCTATCCCACGCATGCCGACTATTATTGTCAGATGCAGGAAGCGACCCGGCGCAGCGTCGAACAGGGTGATCTGTTACCCCCTGACGCCCAGGGACTGATGGCGCGTGTCGCTGCGGCGGCCAACCGCTGGGTCCTGCCGGGCGGCGTTTTGTGCGAGGAGATCGATTTTGACTGAATCGGCGGTCACTGAGTTTCAGAGCCGGGTCGGCGCCTTCCATGCGCTGCGCACCCGGGATCCCAATGCCTGTGTGAATCTGGGCGTTGCGCAGCACCTGGACGCTTTGCCCGATCCGGGCCTGGCGGCGCGCGCGCAAGATGTGAGGGATGCCCGAGCTCTGCTCGGGCAGGTTCAGAACCTGAAGGCAGATGCGCTGAATTTTGATCAGGCGCTGGACCGCGACCTGATGGCGTTGATGCTCAAGGCGCAGATCCATCGCGACAGCTTGTGCTTCAATGGTCGGCTCGCAGCGGCCCAGACCCCCACCGCGGCCGAAGATATCTCGGCAGGCATTTTCATGTTATTTGCCAATGACCCGCGAGCACCCGCGGAACGCCTGGCGAACATCAGCGCGCGGGTGGCCGCGGTGCCGGAATTTCTGGAGGCGATGTGCAGCCGTCTGGACACGCCCGTGGCGCGCTGGGTGGAAATCGAGCTGGAAAAGCTGGCGGAGTTGCCCGGGCTGTGGTCCAGCCTGCTTGCCTGGGCAAAGGATGTTCAGTGGCCTGCTGCGAATCTGCTGCGGCACCGCTGCGAACTTGCCCAGCAAGCCATCGCGCAATATATGCGGCGCCTGCGCGCCATGTCGACGACAACGCAGTTCCAGCTGGATATGGCAGATGCGCAGGAGTTGGTGCGGCTCAATGGCATCGATCTTTCCTTCGCGCAGCTGCACGGTATCGCGCGCGAATTTCTGGCCCGCATGGGCGCTGAACTGGAGCAGTTGCGGGGGCGTCTGGTGACCAAATACGCGTTGCCGGCGGATACCAGCGCGGCCCAATTGCAGCGTTTCCTGTGCCAGAGATTCGCCAGTGCGCCCAGCGGACCACTGGATATAATTTTGGCCCGGTACGAGTCCGAACGCGCGCGGGTTCTGGCCTTCATTGAGCAGCACCAGCTGTTTCCGGTCCCGCCGGATCAGGACATGCGGATCATGCGCACACCGGCCTTTCTTGCCCCGAGCATTCCTGCAGGGGCCATGCACCCGCCGCCGCCGTTTCGCGAGGGCACACGCATCAGTCTGGTCTATCTGACCCTGACGGAAGAATTGCGCGACGAACATACCGAGCTGGGTATTCCGCTGATGATGATTCATGAGGGCATTCCGGGCCATCATTTGCAGCTCGCCACCGCCAGCCTCCACGAATCGGTCGTGCGCCGACATGCCCTGGCCAATGAACATGCCGAAGGCTGGACAACCATGCTCGAGGACTACATGCTCGATCAGGGCTATGTCGGAGATTTGACCGACGAGGCCCGCTTTTGCGGCAAGCTGGATCTGAGCCGGATCGGCGCGCGGGTGGTGATTGATCTGTTCTTCATGACCGGTGACCGCGATTACCTGGATGTCGGCGTCGACTGTGACATTGCTGATCCCGACCCCTTTGTCGCGGCCGGAAACCTGCTGGAAAAGGTCACCGGATTTGTCCCAGGCCGGGTCCAGGCGGAATTGAACTGGTATTCGCAGGAGCGCGGTTATCCCATGTGCTATCTGACCGGAAATCATTTGGTCTGGCAGCTCAAGGCCGACATGGCCGCGCATCGCCCGGACCTGGATGCCCGGGCCCTGGATCGGCTGTTTCACAAGACCTATCTGCAGGCGGGCAATATGCCGCTCAGTTATCTGCGGCGGGTGTTCGCCCATCAGCAGCTGATCGCTCACGATAATGACTGAGTCCAACGGGCCACTGGCCGGACTGCGCGTTCTGGAACTCGGCCAATTGCTGGCCGGGCCGTTT
>JBFIIN010000411.1:0-3362 GCA_041601225.1 Oceanococcus sp. | reverse complement strand
TTGTCATCTCTATACGGGCCGCATCGGCAAGCCCGGCGCCGGTCCATTCTCGATAACCGGCCAGCCCAATGCCATGGGCGGGCGCGAGGTCGGTGGCGTGTCCACCATGCTCGCGGCTCACATGGATCTGGCGAACGCCGAGCACCGGCAAACCGTCCAGACGTTCTGGGACAGTCCCAGCATGGCCGACAAACCGGGCTTGAAAGCGGTCGAACTCTTCGACGCCATACACGCCGGCCGGATCAAGGCGGTGTGGATCATGGCCACCAACCCGGTGGTGAGTTTGCCCAATGCCGATCTCGTGCGTGCGGCGCTCAAGACATGCGATTTCGTCGCTGTTTCGGATGTCATGGCCCAGACCGATACGGTGGAACTGGCGCAGGTGAAATTGCCAGCCCTGGGTTGGGCGGAAAAGGACGGCACGGTCACCAATTCCGAGCGCCGGATTTCGCGCCAGCGCGGATTTCTGCCCGCGCCGGGCGAGGCCCGCGCCGATTGGTGGATCATCTGTGAAGTGGCCAAACGTCTGGGCTATACGGGTTTTGACTACGCCGGGCCGACAGACATATTTGCCGAGCACGCACGCCTGTCTGCATTCGAGAATCAGGGTGCACGGGTATTTGATATCGGCGGTCTGGCTGAATTGGACGCCGAGGCTTATGCCAGGCTCGCGCCGGTGCAATGGCCGCTGCCGGCCGGCGCGCACACGGGTACCGCGCGGCTATTTACCGATCATCAATTCCAGACAGCAGATGGCAAAGCGCGCTTTGTGGCCGTAGCGCCGCGGGCGCCGGTTCACGTCACTAGCCAGGAGTATCCCCTGGTGCTCAACACCGGCCGGGTGCGCGACCACTGGCACACGATGACGCGCACCGGCAAAGCGCCGACCCTGGGTGGGCATAGGGCGGAACCCTATGTGCAGATGCATACCCAGGAAGCTCTGCGTCAGGGCGTGCAGGATGGGGCCCTGGCGCGGGTCTCGAGCCGCTGGGGCCAGATGGTCGCGCGGGTGGAACTGAGCAGCGACATGCCCCCCGGCGAAGTGTTCGTGCCCATCCACTGGACCGATCAGACGGCCTCCCACGCCCGCGTTGGCGCGGTCGTCAATCCCGCGGTTGATCCAGTCTCCGGTGAACCCGAATTCAAACATACGCCGGTCCGCGTCGAGCCCTTTCTGGTCGACTGGCATGGCTTTGTGCTCTCACGCCGGCCTTTGCAACTGCGCAGCCAGGCCTACTGGGTCAAAATCCAGGGTCAGGACTTTCAGCGCTTTGAAATCGCCGGCCGTGGCCAGGTGCGTAACTGGGAAGCCTGGGGTCGCAATTTACTGGCTTCGGGAGAAAACGACGATGTCCTGGAGTACTGCGATCCGGCCTCCGGGCTCTATCGCGCGGCCCTGATTGAACAGGAGCAGATGCAGGCCTGCGTTTTCGTTTCGCCGCGGCCGGATTTGCCCTCGCGGGCCTGGTTGTCCGGCCTGTTCGGCAAGCCGCAACTGGATGCCCTGGATCGCAGCGGCCTGCTCATGGGTCGTCCGGCCGATCCCAAAGCCGATGTCGGGCCTATCGTCTGTTCCTGTTATGGGGTCGGGCAAAAAGTCATCACCCGCACGATCCGGGAGCAGGATCTGACCAGCCCGGCCGAGATCGGCGCCTGCCTCAAAGCCGGGACCAACTGTGGCTCTTGCCAGCCCGAACTCGCGAGTTTGCTGCGCGCTACGCGGCAGGGTGAGGCGGCCTGAGAGGCGTCTTTGCAGCACAACCAGCGCAGCCGGATGAGGGGCTCCGGCTGGGCTTGCAGATTGGATTGATTGCGAATCCGGCGCGGTTGGAAATGTACGGGCGAGGGGAGTAGGGTCATTAAACCGGGTGGAAAGTCCGGGGGGACGCCACCTTGCAAGCTTGATTGCGGCGCGGCGGTGGCTGGAATTTTTGGATGTCGTTGGTGCCAGACCGGAGGGGTCCAATGGGCGCGAATCTGCATATTCCAGGGCTGACGGGAAATACCCGGAATCCATCTTTTTGGCGCGGCTTGGTGCTGCTATTCGTAGTCTGCTTAGGGAGCCCGCCAGCCCTGGCGAGTGCGCCGCCTGGAGAAGTCCCGGTCCCTGCCGGACTCGACGCAGCCAGCTGGGCCAGCATTCGCGCCCAGGTTTCGCAATCCCGCTTTGACGCCAGCCAGGATGGCGCAGCGCTGGTGTTCTACAACCCTGGTCAGCGCGTGCAAGCGCGGCTGGAAGCTGACGGCATCCACCTCACTCCAAAGCTGATCGGCGACGAGGTCCAGGCGCCCGGCGCCCATTTCCGCACCGTCAGTATCAACGGCCAGCCGCTGCCCGAAGTGGCGCCAAGTGCGATGGGATCACGTGCCGAATTCGTGCATGAAGGTTTGACCGAATGGCTGGTCAATGATGCGCGCGGTTTAGAGCAAGGCTGGACCATTCAGCAAGCCCACGCCAGCGAGACGCTGAGTCTGGCGCTGAGCGTGACCGGGTCGCTGCGCGCCGAAGCGCATCGGGGCGGACTACACTTGCGTGACAAGGATCAGTCCGTGCGCCTGCGCTATGGCAGTCCGCGGGCCTGGGATGCCACGGGTCGGGATTTGCCGGCGAGCCTCAGTTTGGCAGCGGATGGAAAGCTGAATCTGACCGTGGCTGCAAACGACGCGGTGTATCCGGTCACCATTGATCCCTTGATTACGACCGAGGCGGCGACGCTGACCGCCGCCGATGGGGCGGGGTATGACAACTTTGGCCGCGCGGTGGCGGTCGACGGCGACACCGTCGTGATCGGGGCGGTGAATGACGACGACGCCGGTCTCGAAAGCGGTTCGGCTTATGTGTTTTCCCGCAACCCGGGTGGCGCCAATGCCTGGGGGCAGGTGGTCAAGCTCGTTGCAGCCGATGCGGCGGCCGGGGACCAGTTTGGCTATGCAGTTGCGATGGATGGCGACACCGCCGTGGTCGGGGCGCGATATGACGACACCGATGGCGGTCGTGAAGCAGGCTCAGCGTATGTGTTTTCCCGCAACCAGGGCGGCGCCAACAACTGGGGGCAGGTGGCCAAACTCACCGCCGCGGATGCGGCAATTGGTGATTGGCTCGGCAGTTCGGTTACGGTAGACGGCGATACGGCCGTGGTCGGTGCGCTCGGGGACGACGATGGCGGCAGTACCAGCGGCTCGGCTTATGTCTTTTCCCGCAACCTGGGTGGCGCAAACAATTGGGGCCAGGTGGCCAAGCTCACCGCAGCTGATGGGGCGTATTTAGACAAATTTGGCTACTCTGTCGCGGTCGACGGCGACACCGCCGTGGTCGGGGCGCATGGTGACGACAACGCCCCTGACGACAGCGGCTCGGCCTA
>JBFIIN010000410.1:0-3373 GCA_041601225.1 Oceanococcus sp. | reverse complement strand
TCCTGCGCCAGGGCCTGCGCGTAATAATCGCGAAACTCCCCGCAACTGCCAAAACTTTCCAGTTCCAGCAAGGCCTTGGGCGTGGGTTCGGTGGTCGGGTTGTCGCGCCCGGGCGGCCCATCCGGACCGATCGCGCGGCCACTGGAGCCCCCACATGCGGCGAGGCCGAATGCCAGCGCCGCACCAAACAGCAAATTTCTAGAGTTCATCGTTCGTCCTGTCTGCTGCGCAATGCCAAATGCGCGAACTACCAGCTGCCAATGGGAAAGCTTGTCGTGGAGCCGCTGCTACCGGAATCCATCGGGTCAGCGTGGACCACGCCCTGACCGGTCAGCCGGCCGCGAATGCGCGTTGCTTCAAACGCCACATCGATCAGCACGCTCCGCTCGTCGTAATCGCCTGAATCAAAGCGGCCGAAATCAAATGTGCCCTGCAACTCCCCCGGGTCCATCGCCAGGAAGAAACTGGCCTGATTTTCCTGTGTTGCCGTCAACACGACCTCAAGGCTTTAATCAAATTCGCCATCGTCGCTAACCAGACGCAGCCCGACCGTGACCTGCAGCATGTCGGGACAGCTCGCCGAGGGGCCCGCATTCTCGCCATTGCGCTCGCGATCCACGAAGATTACCGCGCCGTCTGCGTAGGTGATCACTATGCGCAATCCGGTCTCGGCCTGATCCGCGTAAACCAGTTGCTCGCGGTGCACCCCTTCCGCGATATCCAGCATGTCGCGCGCGCTGAATCCGATCGGCGCGCGGTCATCAACGGCCAGGGTCCGGCTGTCGACCGTACTGCACACCGTGGCCAGGCTGGAATCAGCATCCGCCCCGTTCAATCCCGGTCCGCTGGGATGAGGCGCTTCACCGCCGGACTGGCCGGAACATCCGGCCACCACCAGCAGGCTGATTCCCCACGCCCCACGCCATCTGTTCATTGCTCGCTCGCAAGAATCGTCATGGCGTCATTATGAAACGGGACCGAACAACAAACTAGTGCTTAAATGCACAAACTCTCGTGCATTCCTGCGGGATAATGTGCAGAATTGCTAGATGGACTATCCCCATCTCGCATCCCAATTTTTGCGGGCCCTGCGCGGCCGGCGTTCCCAGCTCGCCTTTTCGCGCCGGCTGGGCTACGCGAGCAATGTCGCCTACGCCTGGGAGGCGGGCCGGCGCTTTCCGACCGCCGCCGAAACCATGCGTGCCGCGGCCCTGTCTGGCGTGGACATTGATGCGGCCTGGGAGCGGTTCTACAGCACCCCTCCGGCCTGGTTGCGGCGCATCGATCCAACCAGCGCCAGGGGGATCGCCTGGATTCTGGGTGACCTGCGCGGGCGGACGCCCGTTGCCGATGTTGCCCGGCGGTCCGGCTTGAGCCGCTTCGCGCTTTCACGCTGGCTGAATGGCCAGACGGAACCACGGCTTCCGCAGTTCTTTCTGCTGTTTGATTCGTTGTCCCTGCGCCTGCTCGATCTGCTGGCGGCAATGGTCAGAATCGAAGACCTGCCTTGCGCCAGCCAGGCCTGGAAACAGGTCGAAGCTCAGCGCCGCGCCGCCTTTGAATTGCCCTGGACCCAGGCCGTTCTGCGCGTCCTGGAGATTGAGGCTTATCAAAGGCTGGCGGCGCATGACGACGGATGGGTCGCCCAGCGCCTGAGCATCACCGAAGCCGAGGTCCTGCGCTGCCTGCAGGCTCTGAGCGGCGCCGGACAGATCGCGATGAGCGACAGGCTGTGGCGCCCCACCGCAGTTGTCGCGGTGGATACCCGCGGTACGCCGGAAGACGGCCGCCGCATGAAGAGTTTCTGGGCCCAGCAGGGCCTGCAACACCTGCGCGACGGCGCGTCCGGGCTGTACTCCTACAATGTGTTCGGCATTTCGGCGGCCGATCTGCAACGCCTGCGGAAACTGCATCTGGCCTACTTTCGTCAGGTGCGCGCCATCGTGGCCGAGTCCACTCCAACCCAGCGGGTCGCGGCCATCAACCTGCAGCTGTTCGAGCTGGACCAGCCCACGGAGCCCGATTCAGGCCCCGCGCGGCCGGCGCTCGGGCGCGACCGCGTGCATCCTCTATAATTGCCGGCCTTTTCGCCACCTCAAAGCAGCCGCGTCCATGGACAAGCAATACGATCCCGAGCAGATCGAGCAGCGTTGGTATTCCCATTGGGAACAGCAGGGGTACTTTCGCATGGGCGCGGAAGGTGATCCGTATTGCATCATGATTCCGCCGCCGAATGTCACCGGCAGCCTGCACATGGGCCACGCTTTTCAGGACACCATCATGGATGCCCTGACCCGCTACCACCGGATGACCGGCAAAGCCACTTTGTGGCAACCGGGCACCGACCATGCGGGTATCGCAACGCAGATGGTGGTCGAACGGCAGTTGCTGGCGGAGGGAATCAATCGACGCGATCTCGGGCGTGAAAAATTCCTCGACAAGGTCTGGCAATGGAAAGCCGAATCCGGCAACACAATTACCCGCCAGCTGCGCCGGATGGGCAGCTCGCTGGACTGGGAACGCGAACGTTTCACCATGGACGCCGGCCTGTCCAAAGCGGTGTCCGAGGTCTTCGTCCGGCTCCACGAGGACGGCCTGATCTATCGTGGCAAACGACTGGTCAATTGGGATCCGGTGTTGCTCACCGCGGTGTCAGATCTGGAGGTGGAATCCCAGGAGGAGCAAGGCCACCTTTGGCATTTTCGGTATCCGCTCAGCGAAGGCGACGGGCATGTGGTCGTCGCCACAACCCGTCCCGAAACCATGCTGGGTGATACGGCGGTGGCCGTCCACCCGGACGACGAACGCTACCGGGGCCTGATCGGCAAGACCGTGCGCCTGCCGCTGACCGAGCGGGAGATTCCGGTGATCGCCGATAACTACGTCGATCCCGAATTCGGCACCGGCGTGGTCAAGATCACTCCCGCCCATGATTTCAATGACTATGAAGTCGGTCAGCGGCATCAGCTACCCCTGATCAACATTTTCACGCCCGATGCCCGGATCAACAGCGAGGCGCCGAAAGTCTATCAAGGTCTGGACCGCTTCGAAGCGCGCAAGCGAGTGGTCGCCGATCTGGAAGCCGCGGGTCTGCTGGAAAAAATCGACGAGCACAGGCTGATGGTGCCGCGTGGTGACCGCACCCATCAGGTGCTCGAGCCCTATCTCACCGACCAGTGGTTTGTCAAAACAGGCCCGCTGGCTGAACCGGCCATTGCGGCGGTGGAATCTGGGCGGATCCGGTTCGTGCCCGAGAACTGGTCCAAGACCTATTTCGAGTGGATGAACAATATTCAGGACTGGTGCATTAGCCGCCAGCTCTGGTGGGGCCATCGCATTCCAGCCTGGTATGACGCGCAAGGCAACATCTATG
>JBFIIN010000409.1:0-3376 GCA_041601225.1 Oceanococcus sp. | reverse complement strand
CTGGCCCCGTTGGTCCAGATGTCGCCGGGCCCGGGCCAAGGCCGGAATGGTTGGCACGGAGATATTTTTCTTGAAGATATTGGGGGCAGCGCCGGTACCGCCCCCCCGCCCGTCGAGGATGATATAATCGATGCCGACCGCTAAGGCAAAATCGATATCCTCTTCAATATGCTGGGCCGACAGCTTGAAGCCGATCGGAATGCCGCCGGTGGCCTCGCGCACCTGGGCGGCGAAATCGCGAAACGCGCCCAGGTTGTCCCAGTCCGGGAACCGCGGCGGCGAGATCGCCGGCTCGCCGACCTCAAGGCCGCGCACCGCGGCGATCTTTGCGGTGACCTTATGGCCGGGCAGGTGCCCGCCAGTGCCGGTCTTGGCGCCCTGCCCGCCCTTGAAGTGAAAAGCCTGGCAGCGCTGCACCTTGTCCATGGAAAAGCCGAAACGCGCGGAGGCCAGCTCGTAGAAATAGCGGCTGTTGGCGGCCTGCTCCTCGGGCAGCATGCCGCCCTCGCCGGAACAGATGCCGGTGCCCGCCATTTCGGCCCCCATGGCCAGCGCGGTTTTGGATTCGGCGGACAGCGCACCGAAACTCATGTCGGACACGAACAGCGGAATCTTCAGCCGCAGCGGCTTGGCGGCGCGCGGCCCGATCACGACATCCGTGCCGACCGGCACATCCTCCAGCAGCGGCAGGCGGTGCAACTGGGCAGTGAGGATCTGGATGTCGCGCCATTGCGGGAGCTGGTCCCAGGGCACGCCCATGGCCTCGACCCGGCCGTGATGTCCGACCTGGCTCAGCCCGAATTTGGCCAGGTGCTGGATGTAGCCGGTATGCGGCTCCTCGGGGGCGCCATGCAGATCGGCATACAGGCCCAGGTAATCGTCGCGGTTATAGGCCTGCGGGTTGTCGCGTTCCCAGGCGGCGATCTCCTCGGCATCCACCCAGACCGCGCCGTCCTCGACCCAGGCCGAAAACTTCTGCAACTGCTCTTCGTTGTTGTAGGCCGACACGCCGGTGCGGTAGCGGTAATCCCAGTGGTGCACGCCGCAGATCAGGTCCTGACCGTGGACATGGCCATCAGCCAGCAGGGCGCCGCGATGCAGACAGCGCCCGTACAGCACCGACACCTCTTCGGCATCCGGCCAGCGGATCACTACCAGATCGACATTGGCGACCAGGGCATAGGCCGGCTGTTCGGGTTCCAGTTCGGCCCATTGGGCCACTTTGATCTTGTTCATGATTGGAGCCTCGTTATTCAGGGCGCGGCCAGCGCGAGGCTGGCGGGATCGACGCGCAGCGCCTGTAAATCGGGGTACAGCCAGATTTCGCCACTCAGGCGCAGCCGATCAGCCACCCAGGGCAACAAGTCCGGGTTAATGCTCGCGCCATCCGGTCCTTGCAGCAGGTAGTAGTTGCTGCGGCCCTCGGCGTCACGCGCATGGAACACCGCCGGCAGCCCGCCCGACAGACAACGCACGGCGCAGGCGCGATGCGGCTTGCCGGCGCCGGGCTTCATGATGCCGAGATAGCACTGGCTATCCACGATCTCGCCGCTCAGCGTCACCGGTCCGCCACCCTGGCGCACGGCCTGGCCCGCCTGTGCGGCCCAGGCGCTGGCCCGCGCCGCGTGCGCACTGTTGTCCGCGGGGGCCACGCCGTCGCCACTGAGCTTGAGCATGGTCCAGCCATCACGGTAGATCAGCTCGCCGGTCAGATTGGCGAGTTGACCATGCAGACCGCGGACCTGCTCCTGCGCGCCAAACTTGCCGGCCGCGGACAAAAGATAACGCGAGAATCCCGGCAGGCGGCCCGCCGCACCCGGGCGCTCCACCAGCACCGCGGGCACCGGTCGTTCCAGCACGATGCCGGTGATCTGGCGCGGCTGACCGAACTCGTAGACCGCGCGGGCATAGGGCAGCTGGCTGGCGGCCAGCCAGCCGGCGATGAAGCCGCCGCCGAGCACCAGCGCGATCACCAGCCCCCGCAGGAAACGACCCAGGCGGGCCGGCGCGCGCTCCAGATAGCCGACGTAGAATTCGTCGTTCACAGGATGTCCGCCAGTTCGGCCGGCTCGACGGGGGTTCCTGGCGGATTCGGCCGTGGGTGCACCTGCACCCGGTCGCCCTGCAGGCGGACGGCGAAGGTACAGACCTTGTCGGTGAAGGGCGGCGGCGAGCAGCCGTCCTCAGGCCGGTACTGAAAGCCATGCCAGGGACAGGTGATCAGCCCGTCGATGATGCGCCCCTCCCCCAGCGGGCCGTTCTGGTGGCGGCAGGTATTGGACACGGCCGAGAACCGCCGGCCATGCCGGAACACCGCAACCCGCTCGCCGGCCAGGGTGACGATGCGCGCCCTGCCGTCGGGAATTTCATCGGCACGGGCCACATCCAGGTAATCGCCATCCGCCGCGGCCAGCTCCCGATCCGCGCACCGCTCCCGCCAGCCGGCCGCGGCATGCAAACCGAGCACCAGCAGCAGCCCCAGACCCAGGACCGCAGCGAAGACGGGGCTCGTCTCCAACTGCAACACGCCCAGCGCCACATGCATGACAAGCAGGCCATAGGCCGCATAGACCGCCATGTGCAGCGCCTTCCACACCGGCGGGGTCAGATTGGCCAGCCAGAAATCGTGGCTGGTCGCGGCCATTAGAAACAGGATGACCAGCGCCAGCGCGCCCAGCGGCTGAAACGGAAAACGGCTGAGCGAATCGAGGTGCCCATTGCTGGTAAACACACTGAGTATCGGATTGATATCACCCTGCGCGTGAAACTGGATGGTCGCCAGGGTGGCGTGGATCAGCGCCAGCAGGAACATGGACACGCCCATGTGTCGGCGGTTGTAGAGCAAGGGCAGGAAGCAGGTGGACAGTCGGCACAGCGGCCCGATCACCAGAATCAGATGCAGCAGGATGAGCGCCGCGGTGCCCAGGGCCCGGATCAGCAGCGTGGTCTCGTCCGCGTTCGGATCGCCGAAGCCGAAGGCCAGGAACACCGCGATATACAGCAGGATTCCAAGCCATAGGCTGCGATCGTAGATTTTCTTCTGCCGATTCCACTGCACGGCCTGATAGGCATGACTCATGACGGCGCTCCCGGCAGCTCAGCCAGCCGCCCGCTCCAGATCAACCGGCCCTGGGCGGGGCTGTACAGCAAGATGCTGCCTGTGGCGGCGGGAGGAATCCGATAGCTGGCCGGGCCGCGGCCTTCCAGCCGACCCAGCAGTCTGGCGCGCTCCAACTGGCCGGCGCTGGACCAGTAAACCAGGGTATCCGGGGTGGTGGCCGCCGCGGGCCAATCCAGTGTCACAAGGCCGCCCGGACCCACATGCCCGCGGATTCCGAGTTCGCGATCGATGAGCGGCTCGCTGGCGGCCGCGGGG
>JBFIIN010000408.1:0-3409 GCA_041601225.1 Oceanococcus sp. | reverse complement strand
GTCAATAGCGGACTGTCGACAGGTATGAAACGGGGTAATGCGATCTGACTACTGTTTCGTTCGCCGTTCTAATTTTGCGAATCGGGGACTCGGTATCACGTCACCGTAATGAATTTTGCGAATCGGGGACTCGGTATCACGTCACCGTAATGCCCGTTCCCAATGATCCGGGGCACTTGAGCAATAAGAGTGATTTGGTGCAATTGGTAAGGTGTCACCGTAATTTGGATTTGGTGCAATTGGTAAGGTGTCACCGTAATTGCCGTAATTTAGTAATTTCTAGTAATTTAGCCGCTATTCAAATTCAACATTGTCGAAAGACTCGAAGGCTTCCGGCTGGGCGTCGTCGAACTGTTCGAAATCGGCAAAATCGTCGTCCTTGCCATCTTCGGATGGCGGCTTGCCATCGTGGATGGAGGCCCAGCGGCGCTGTAAATACGCGCTGCGGATGAACACATAGACATCGAGCTGGTCTTCCAGCAATTTGTCCGCCGCCAGCAACTGGGCGCGCGACTGGACAGCATCCAGGGCGCTGAGCCCAAGCAGGACCTCGCTACTGCCTTCATAGTGATACAAGGGGCTGAGTGGCGCGTCCGCGACCATGCCGACGAAATCCCGGTTTGAGGATGGTCCCAGCAAGGGCAGCATCAAGTACCAGCCCTGACCAACCCCCCACTTGCCGAAGGTCTGCCCGAAGTCTTCGTGATGGCGTGGCAGGCCCCAATAGCCGGCGACATCGATGAGCCCGCCGATTCCCAGAGTGGTATTGATGACCAGTCGCCCCAGGTCGGCGAACCCATCACCGACCTTGCCCTGCAGAAACTGGTTGAGAATGGTGACGGGGTAAAACAGGTTGGCGAAGAAGTTATTCACTCCGGTGCGGGCAAAGCCCGGCACGATGAATTCGTAACCCACCGCGGCCGGGCGCAAGACATATTTGTCCGCGACCGAATTGAACTTGTAGATGCCCCTGTTGACCGGCTCTAGCGGATCGGCGGGATCATAAGACGGCGTATGTGCACAGCCGGACACCACCAACACGAGAATAATGATCGCCAAGCGCACCGCGGTCTCCCCTTAGACTGCCGTATGTGAAGCAGACCGGCATCATGCCGGCGTGCTTACATTATGCCGTGTCGCCGTCGGCACTGCGCGCCGGGTCAGCCCGCTTTGGATTCCAGCGCGTCAATCAGGGAGTCCAGACCGTTCTTGCGAATCTCGGCGGTGTATGTTCCGCGGTAGTTGGTCACCAGGCTGATATTGTCGACGCTCACGTCATACACTTTCCAGCCACTATCGGTGAGGTGCAGGCTGTATTGCATGGGAATCGCCGGTGCGCCCGGCGCCTGGATTCGTGAATTGACCCGCGCCCGGTCTTTCTCTTTGTTGTATTGAACCGCGCCCCAGTCAATGGTTTCATTGCTGTAGCTCAGCAAGGCATCGCTGTAGGTCTTGATCAGCAGCAGTTTGAAGGCGCCGGAAAAGCGGCGGCGCTGCTCATCGCTGGCGCTCTTCCAGTTTTTGGCCAGCACTAGCATCGCCATGGTGTCGAAATCGAAGTGCTTGAGTACGACTTCGTCGACCATCGCATAAAGTTTCTCAGGCTCCTTCCGGTAGAGCTTCTGATCGGCCTTGATCCGGCTCAGCAGTGCATCGCCGGTTTCACGCACCAGAATATCCGGAGCCACGACGGCCGGCTTGGGCGCGGCCACGGATTTGCCGGCGGGCTCGCCGGCCGCCGTTGCCAGTGGCGCAAGCAACAGGCCGCAGGCCAGGGTGAGTGCTCTAAGCATGGGGAGCTCCTTGGGGAAGTTGGCTAAACAGAAATTGCCCGATGCACTGCTCCAGCACAAGGGCGGGCTGGGTAAAGGACAGGCGATCACCGTCACACAGGGCCAGCAGCGTCCCCAGGACGCCCAGCGTGGCCCCGGTCAGCAGACCCGGAAGTCGTCCAAAAACCATCTTGATCTCCTGTTGCCGAGGCAAAAATACGCGAATCTGCGGCGCACGGAAGTAAAACGATTCAGGGCGCCAATGGTTGACCGCCGTGCAGAACTTTCGGCCCGCATTCGGGTCCTAGTGCGGCACGCTCTCGAACCGCATTTGCGCTGATTTGCGAAGTTCGTCAGTGTAGCGAAGGATATCCACGACCACGCCATAAGAGCGCGAGAGAATGCCATGCGAAAATCATTGTTTGTCCTGCTTATGATTGCCGGTGCGAGTTTGCTGGGTGGTTGTGCCACCAGCGGCGACAAGGACGAGGCTGCGAGCGCCAATTCCGCCAAGGCCAGCCGTGCGGATGACGTCGCACGCGATCGGCGCCTGGAGCGCGAGGATGAGGAGCGCAAACGCCAGGCTGAGGAGCGCCAGCGCCTGCCGGAATTGCAGATTCCCAACCCCGGCGGAACGCTGGATAGCGTCAACCGCCAGATCGGGATCTAGCCGGCCGCGGCAAGGTCGCGAATCTCGGCCAGGCCCAGCTTGTTCTGGAGTTGTGTGAGGAGCAGCCGGTTGACTGCACCCAGTTCGGCCTGGATCTCGAAATCTGCGAGCTGGGTCATCCGTAAGCCCTGATAGCCACAGGGATTGATTCGGCTGAACGGCTCCAGGTCCATCGCAACGTTCAGGGCAAGTCCGTGATAGCTGCAGCCTCGGCTGATACGCAAGCCGATCGAGGCGATCTTGCGCTCCGCGATGTAAATGCCGGGCGCGCCAGCGCGACGCTGGCCGCGCAGGTTCCAGTGCGCCAGGAGGTCGATCAGGGCCTGCTCCAGTCCATGCACCATCTCGCGTGGGCCCAGGCCCAGACGGCGTATATTCAAGAGCGGATAGACCACTAACTGTCCGGGGCCATGATAAGTGACCTGTCCGCCGCGATTGGACTGCAGGACGGGAATTTCGCCGGCTGCCAGCACGTGCTCGGCCTTCCCGGCCTGGCCCTGCGTGAACACCGGTTCATGCTCAAGCGACCAGATCTGATCCGCCGTTGCGGGCGTCCGCGCGGCCGTGAATTCACGCATCTCGGCGTAGATCTGCGCGTAATGCCGCCGGCCCAGCCACCGCGCCGTGGTCATATCGACATCAGGATGCCATCCACTGCGGCCAGCTGCAGATAGATGGTTTCGATCTGCGCCGCGTCGCGCGCCTGGATCGTGGCGGTCAGGGCCACAAAACGCCCCGTGCGGCTGGGCCGTTGCACGAGCTCTTCGGGGTCCCAGTCTGGTGCGCTCCGGGCGATGGTGTCGCGTATCGCAATAATGGTTTCCGGAGCCGGACGACAGAAAAATTTGAAGGGGTAGTTGCAGGGATAGTTCAACTGAGCCAGAGCTTCGCTGAGAGCCATCAGTGCAAAGCCTCAATGGCTTGCTGGACGCGGCGGCTCAATGGCCCCGGCATGCCGTTTCCCACC
>JBFIIN010000407.1:0-3411 GCA_041601225.1 Oceanococcus sp. | reverse complement strand
TCCGCGATGCGCGCGGCGTGGTCCGTTTTCGGGCCGAGCCGGCCACGGTCTGTCGCGAGTGCGTGGCTGAGCCCCCGGCGGGCAGCGCGGGCGAAGCTGAGGCAGATCAGGCGGAGGTCCTGGATGCCGAAGCGCCCCCTGCAACGGCCATCGATGGTCCGGCCGGCGGAGTCAGTCCGCGCCCGGCCAACCCGGCTCCGCGGGTGATCAGTGCGGAGAATGCGTATCTGATGACGGATCTGATGCGTGACGTCGTGCGCCGCGGTACCGCGCGCCGCGCCCGGCAACTGGCTCGCGACGACGTTGCGGGGAAAACCGGAACGACCAACGACCAGCGCGATGCCTGGTTTTGCGGTTTCACGCCGAAACTGGTCGCCGCCGCCTGGGTGGGCTTCGATGATCTTGAGCCGCTGGGTCGGGGGGAGGTAGGCGGTCGCGCGGCCCTGCCCATGTGGATGGAATTCATGCGCATCGCGCTGGCCAACGAGCCGCAGACGAGCCTGCCCCGCCCTCCGGGTCTGGTGACGGCGCGCATTGATCCTGCGACCGGCAGCCTGGCGCGTTCGGATTCGCCCGATGCGCTGTTCGAGCTATTCATGGAAGGGCGGCTGCCGCCGCCTGCGGCGGCCGATGGCACGGGTGCCTCCCGTAACGATCCGCCGGCGCAAACGATACTCGAGGATATTTATTGAAAACCGAGACGCGGGCGTTCGCTGGTTTGCGGGCGGAAATCGCCAATGAAGCCGCACGGATAATCTGTGAGCAGGGCGTGCGTGACTACCGTCTGGCCAAAGACAAAGCCCTGCAGCGTCTGGCGCCCGGGCAACGCGGGCCGGTGCCCAGCAATCTCGAGATCGAAGCTGCCGTGCGGCAGCACATGGATTTGTTCGATCCCGTCGGAGTCGGCGAACTGCGCCGATCTTTGCTCGCCACGGCATTGCAGGCCATGAAGCTTTGCGCCGAGTTTCAGCCGCGTCTGGTCGGCGGGGTCCTGTCCGGCGTGGTGACGCCAAGCAGTGTGGTGCAGCTGCATCTGTTCGCTGACAGCGACGAGGCGGTTGATCTGCATCTCGCCGCCGCAGGCATACCCTATGACGGGGGGGAGCGCCGCGTCCGCCACCCCAACGGCAAATATCTGTCGATTCCCCTGTGCCACTTTATCGCCGGTGAGCATGAGGTTGAACTGGCGATCTTCGATCTCGGCGCCGTACGCTGGTCGCCGCTGTCGCCTATTGACGGCAAACCCATGGCGCGTGCAGATCGCTCTCAGGTGGCACGTATGGCGGCCGGGCAGATTTGAGGTCACGGGGCGCCAGGCGCCCCGTGCGCAGCCGGTTGGCTGCCGGCGCGTCTAGCGTGCGTCTATCGGCTGATAGTCGCGCGGCGTGCTGCCGGTATAGACCTGCCGCGGCCGACCAATGCGCATGCCCGGGTCGGAGATCATCTCCTGCCAGTGCGCGGCCCAGCCCACGGTGCGGGCAATGGCGAACATTGGCGTCATCATGCTGACCGGTATGCCCAGGGCCTTGTAGATGATTCCCGAATAGAAATCGACATTCGGGTAGAGCTTCTTCTCTTTGAAGTAGTCGTCTTCGAGCGCGACCTGCTCAAGCTTCAGCGCTAATTCGAATTTCGGGTCGTTTTCCATGCCGAAATGCTTGAGCACACGGTGGCAGTGTTCGCGAATGATCGTGGCGCGCGGGTCGAAGTTCTTGTAAACCCGGTGACCGAATCCCATCAGCCTGAAGGGGTCGTTCTTGTCCTTGGCTTTGGCGACATATTTGTCGCAATTATCAACGGAACCAATCTCGTCCAGCATGCGCAACACGGCTTCGTTGGCGCCGCCATGCGCCGGTCCCCACAGGGCGGTAATGCCCGCGGCTATGGCCGCGTAGGGATTACAACCGGTACTGCCGGCCAGGCGCACCGTGGACGTTGAAGCGTTCTGTTCGTGATCGGCGTGCAATATGAACAGCACATCCAGCGCTTTGGCGGCGACCGGGTCGACCTGGTAATCCTCGGCGGGTACCGCAAACAGCATATGCAGCAGATTGCTGGAGTAGTCGAGCTTGTTCTGCGGATACATGAAGGGCTGGCCCGCCGAGCGCTTGTAGGCCGCCGCCGCGATGGTCGGAATTTTGGCGATCATGCGTCGGGCAAAGATGTTGCGATGCTCGGGGTCGTCGATGTTCGTCGTGTCGTGATAGAAGGCGGACAACGAGGCGACCACCCCGGCCATCATGGCCATGGGGTGCGCGTCATAACGGAAGCCGTCGAAGAAGCTGCGCAAGGATTCGTTGATCATGGTGTGATAACGAATCGCCTGATCGAACTCCTCCAGCTGCGGCGCGCTGGGCAGTTCGCCATAAAGGATCAGATAGGCGACCTCGATAAACGAGGAATTCTGCGCCAGTTGATCCACCGGATAGCCACGATAGAGCAGCACGCCTTCGGTGCCGTCGATGTAGGTGATCTTGCTTTCGCAGCTACAGGTTGAATTGAAGCTGGGGTCGTAGGTGAAGGCGCCTGATTGCCCGTACAGCTGACGTACGTCCACGGCTTCCGGTCCCAGAGTGCCGCGCACGACGGGTAGGTCGTAGCCCTTTTCCCCTGAGGCGTCGGTGAGCCGGTAGCTGTCCTGGGTCATGTCGATTCTCCTTGCTGGCCCTTGGTTTTGGTGGGCCTCGTGACGCCCGCGTTGTTGCCGGGCTGCGAATTGTAATGTTTGGGATAGGGGCTGCGCGCAATCCCGGATTCTACCGCGGCCCGGGCGACAGCGGCGGGCACGGTGTCGATCAGGCGCGGGTCCAGCGGTGTCGGGATGATGTAATCACGCCCAAAGCTCCATTCCTCGCGCCCATAGGCTTCAAGTACGGCGGCGGGGACGGGCAACTTGGCGAGTTCGCGCAATGCATGCACGGCGGCCAGATGCATTTCCTGATTGATGCCACGGGCTCGCACATCCAGAGCGCCGCGAAAAATAAACGGGAAGCCCAGCACATTATTGACCTGATTCGGGTAGTCGCTACGACCGGTGGCCATGATCATGTCGTCGCGGACCTGCAAAGCTTCCTCTGGCAGAATTTCCGGCACCGGGTTGGATAGTGCGAAAACCACCGGTTGCGGCGCCATGCTGCGCACCATGTCCATGTCCACCAGGCCCGGACCGGAGACGCCAATAAAGACATCGGCTCCGCGCATGGCGTCCGCGAGACTGGACAGCTCGGTCTCCTGGGCAAAGGCCGCCTTGTGGTCCGGCATCGCGCCGCGGTCACGGCGAATGATGCCCTGTCGGTCGACAACGAAAATATTCTCGCGGCGCGCGCCCAGGGCCACACAGAGGTTGAGTGAAGCGATGCCGGCCGCGCCGGCGCCCAGGCACACGATGCGCACCTCGGCGATCGTCTTGTT
>JBFIIN010000406.1:0-3413 GCA_041601225.1 Oceanococcus sp. | reverse complement strand
GCGGCGCTCGTCTATGGTTCCCCGGGTCCGCACCTCGGCGATGAAATGATCGATGGTGGCGGTGTCGACATTGAGGGCGGGATCGTCACGGTCAAAATTGCGATACCAGTGATCGAAACCCCAGGCGGTGTCGTCGGGGAAGGGATAGAAATGGGCCTTGTCGCGGCCATCGACCATGAGCAATACGAAGCCCGGTCGCGCGGGATCGCCGCTGAGGTCGGCCGAACCGGTCAGAAACTCCAGGGCGTTGTACGGGGTCTGGATGTCGCCGGGAAACAGGGAGCCGCCCAGAAAGACCAGCAGCGGCAAGGGCGCATCGGCACTGGCGCCGTCGGCGCCATGCAGGCAGGCGCGGCGCGGCGTGCCATCGGGGTCGTCCCAGCTGAGCAGTTCACCGCCGCGCAGCGGGCACAGCTGTTCTATGGGCCAGGCATCGGCCAGCTGGCCCTGAATAGACGGGTCGGTGGGGCGCGGCGGATCACCATAGATGCCGGCGCAGCCTTCGCCCTCGGCCGGATTGGGCGGGACTTCGGCTGACTGGGCGCGGGCGTGGTTTTCGGTGTGACCCAGGGCCGCTGTGCGACCATCGCAGCCATTCAAGCCCAGCAACAAACAACAGCTCAGCAATAGGTAGCGCATGAGGTGCTCCGGTCTGACTTCGATCCATAAAGTTAGCATGTGCCGCCAGCTGCCATTGGTTCAGGCCTGTTGACGGCGCTTCACGATAGCCAGTAACTTGCCCTGCACCAACAATGTGCATGAATCGGGGAATAGCATGCGAAAGAACAATCAGCAGCGTTTCGGGGTGAAGCTACTGGGTGGCTCGTTTGTTCTGGCACTTGTGCAAATGGGGCCACAGGTGGCACTCGCACAGTCAGCAGACGACGCCAACAATCTGGTGGAGGAAATTGTCGTAACCGGCACCCGCAAGGAGGGCCTGTCGCCAACGCAGACCCTGTCCCCGGTCGACGTGCTGTCTGGCGCCGATCTGACGGCTCAGGGCAGTTTTGATCTGACGGACAGCCTGAGCCGGATCGCGCCTTCATTCAATACCCAGCGCTTTCCGATCGCCGATGGCACGGCCTTCCTGCGGCCGGTTACGCTGCGCAACCTGTCGCCGGATCACACCCTGGTGCTGGTCAATGGCACGCGCCGGCATCGCTCGGCGCTGGTGAATCTGCAGCTCGCGCCCCTGGGGACCGTCAATCAGGGTTCGCAGGCGGTGGATTTTCAGACTTTGCCCGCATCCGCGATCAAGCGGGTGGAAGTCCTGCGCGATGGTGCTTCG
Organism: Oceanococcus sp.; assembly: GCA_041601225.1. Classification (GTDB taxonomy): domain Bacteria; phylum Pseudomonadota; class Gammaproteobacteria; order Nevskiales; family Oceanococcaceae; genus JBFIIN01. The sequence goes on along the minus strand of JBFIIN010000406.1, from coordinate 2,125 downwards.
GCCCAATACGGTTCGGATGCCATCGCCGGTGTCGTGAATGTCATTCTCAAAGACAATGCCGAGGGTGGCTCGCTCTATGTGCAGGGCGGCGGCTATTCGGCCGGCGACGGTGACCGGCTGACCATAGGCGGCAATGCCGGCTTTGGGCTGGGGGATGATGGCTTCCTGAGTGCAAGTTTCGAGGTCGCCAATTCCGATATCACTTCGCGTGGCGGGCCACGTCCTGATGCCGCAGCGGTCGCGGCGATTGTCGGCGCCGACCAGACTCCGCTGAATGGTTTCGGACAGCGCTGGGGTGACCCCGAGGTTGAAGCTCTGAAGTTCTTTGTGAATGCCGGCATCGATCTCAGCGATACGGTGGAGCTGTATTCGCATGTCAGTTACTCCGATATCGATGTGATTTCGGATTTCTTCTACCGCGGCCCGGTGCTTGATCCCAGCGAAATGATCGCAGCCCGTGAAACTTTGCAGCGTGATGCGGATGGCGATTTCCAGCCCGATCCGGCGCCACAGTCGCTGGTGGACGAGATCCGCGCGGCGGGCCAAAACCCTGCGGATTTCCTGGTGGCTGATGCCAACAGTAGCAGCGGTTTCGTGCTGCGTAATCCCATCTTTACTTTGTTCCCGGGGGGGTATAACCCGGACTTTGGCGCGTCGATCAGCGATTTCGCCCTGGTTGCGGGTGCTCGCGGTGGGGCTGACGACGGCTGGAGTTGGGATGCACGCGTGCGCACAGCTGAAAACGAAGTGGACTACGTACTTTCGGAAACCATCAATCCCAGCCTGGGCGCTTTGTCACCGACCAGCTTCCGGCCTGGTGTGCTGACCCAGCAGGAAACCAGCATCAATGTGGATGTCGTGCGGCCCATCGCTTTGGCGGCTTTGGCCTCACCGCTGAATGTCGCGCTGGGCCTGGAGTATCGTGACGAAACCTACAAGATTGGCGCTGGTGATGAAGCTTCGCGCATCGCCGGGCCGACGGCCGCGATTTTTGGTGTGGGCTCGGATGGATTCCAGGGTTTCCCGCTGGAATCGGCTGGCGACTTCAGCAATGAAAGTCTGGCGGCTTACATGGATCTGGAGGCCAACGTCACCGACCGTCTATCGGCAGGCATTGCTCTGCGCTTCGAGGATTTTGACGAGTTCGGCTCGACCGAGGACGGCAAGATTTCCTTGCGCTTTGACGCCACTGATAATTTCGCAGTTCGCGGCACGGTGAGTACCGGATTCCGGGCGCCGACGCCGGGTCAGATCAATACCCTGAACGTGACGACCACGGCGGATCAGCAGGGAAATCTGATTCCCAGTGGCGTGTATCCGGTTAACCATCCGGTGGCTGTGACCCTGGGTGCGATTCCGCTGGTGCCGGAAGAATCGACCTCGTTTACGGCGGGAATTATCTTCCACCCCCTGGCCAACACCAGCGTCACTCTGGATTACTACAATATCCAGGTTGATGATCGTTTGGCGCTGCAAAACAACACGGTTTCAGCGGCTGACATTCCCGCATTGCAGGCCGCCGGTGTGCAGGATGCGGCGTTGCTGGAAGGCTCATTGGCCAACTTCTTCAGCAATGCCTTCGACTCGGAAATCTCCGGTGTGGATCTGGCAGTGACCAGCGATTTCAAACTGGCGCCGGGTCTGCTGAGCGTGGATTTGCGGCATAACTACAACACGCAGGATGTGACCGGTGTGGCTGCCGGTACGATCAACGAATCGCGGGTTTTCGACCTGGAAAATCAGGTGCCGGAGCAGCGCACCACGCTCACCTTCGGCTTTGATACGGGTGGCCTGTTCTACGGCTATTTGCGGGCGAATCGCTATGGCGAGTGGAAGTCCACGGGCGGCCTGTTCAGCCCGGGAGACGCCAGCGATGTGAGCACCTATGGCGCCAAGGTCCTGGTGGATCTGGAAGCCGCCTTCAATGTCAGCAAGAACCTTGTGGTCTCGGTCGGTGGCGAGAATATTTTCGATACCGAGCCGGACGCGGAAGGCGACCCGGTGCTGCAGTTCCTGGGTGCCCGGCAATCCTTGACCTCGCCGTTTGGATTTAATGGCGCCTTCTACTACGCCCGCTTGGCGATGAAAGTCTAGCCCGCAGCCGCGGACGCACGGACACGAAAAG
>JBFIIN010000405.1:0-3414 GCA_041601225.1 Oceanococcus sp. | reverse complement strand
GAAGGCGTCGGGCGTGGTGACGATTCCCGGCTTGCCGTCGGCGCAAGCTCAGGCATCGCCGCCCGCCTTGAGCTTATCCAGACGTTCGCGGGCCAGCTTTGCCGCCGTCGTGTCCGGAAACTGACTGATGACCTGATCAAGCGCCTTGCGCGCCTCACCAGCTTGTTTCAGTTCGATAAGCACATAGCCCTTCTTGAGCAGCGCATCGCCGACCTTGTTGCTCGTGGCGAAGTCGCTGATTACCCGATCAAAAGCGACGAGCGCCGCGGCAAAATCCTGCTGCACGTAATAGGCCTCGCCGATCCAGTACTGGGCATTTCCACCATAGGCACTGCCGGGAAAATCGCTCAAAAAACTCCGAAAGGCCTTGATGGAGTCTACGAACTGGCCACCCTTGAGCATATTGAAGGCTGCGACATAAGCCTGCTCTTCGGCGCCGCGCAGCGGGGCCGGGCCTTTGCCGCCGCCGGCCGCTTGCCCGGTGCCGCCTTCCAGGCTCATGAGCCGCCGGTCAAAGTCGATGGCGAGCTTGCGTTGGCGCTCCTCATTGGTGCGCAGCTGAAAGCCCAATTGCTCGACCTGGCCACGAATATCGCGCAACTGCGCTTCCATGGACTGGGTCTGGCCGCCGATATCGGCGGCCTGAAATCCGGCCAGCAGACGCTGCTGCTTCTGCAGTTGCTCGGTCAGGGCGCGATTCTGCTGCTCCAGTTGATCCAGGCGGACTTCTGTGGGATCGGGCTGGGTGGACAATCCCGTGCAGGCGACCAGCCCCGCAGCCAGTCCGATCAGAGCGAGAAACTTCATGGATAAACGAGCTCGACCCGCCGATTCTGCTTCCAGGCAGCTTCCGTGGCACCCAACGCCGCGGGCTGCTCCTCGCCAAAGCTCACAACCAGCAGTTGCGAACGGGTCGCCCCGCGCAGCAGCAGGGCGCGTCGAACTGCAAGAGCCCGCCGCTCACCCAGGCCGATGTTGTATTCGCGGGTGCCTCGCTCGTCCGTATGGCCTTCCAGCTTGATCCGCGCCGCCGGGTTCTTCACCAGATAGCGGGCATGCGCATCCAAGATCGGGTCGTATTGGGCTGGCAGATCGCTGCTATCAAACTCGAAATAGAAAATCCGCGTGGCGCGCAGGGTGGCGTCCTGGGATTCCTGCTCCAGGGCCCGGGCGTCGGGCCCGTCATAGGCAGCGCCGGCACCGCGCGTGCTCAGGCCGTCCTGCCCTTCTTCATAGCTTGCGCCACCATCCGGATCGACTGCGTCGGGTTCCGTGGGCTTGCTGCTGCAGGCCGCCAGACCACAGACCGAAGCCACCAATATCAGCGTAATCGCTTGTTGCCGAATCTTCATTGCCCACCCCTTGAAATTAATCTGCGTACGGTGACCAGGACGGCTCGCGGACATCACCGGATTGCCGCAAGCTGCGCCGAATTTTCGTGTCCACCGCGACGGTGGCCAGCTCCGTGCCGCCCCGCCCCTGATGCGCATAAATTATCACAATGCCATTGGGTGCGAAGCTCGGGCTTTCGTCCAGAGGGCCTTCGCCCAGCACTGTGAGCCGGCCTGTGTCGCGCTCCATCACGGCGACACGATAGCCGCTGTCGTCCTGGTGTATGAGGGCGATGCGCTTCCCATCGGGGGAATACGAGCCGCGTGCGTTGCTCCGTCCTTCGAAAGTCAGCCGTTCGGCGACACCGCCTTCGACCGGCATACGATAGAGCTGTGCGCGACCACCACGATCCGAGGTAAATAGGATTTCCCGTCCATCGGGTGACCAGGCCGCTTCGGTGTCAATGCCGGAACTGTGCGTCAACCGGGTCGTCGCGCCGGTAGCCACGTCGACGATATAAATCTCGGGGTTCCCCTCATACGACAAGGTCACCGCAAGACGCCGGCCGTCCGGTGACCACGCTGGCGCACCGTTTATTCCGGGCCGTTCGGTGATCTTGCGCACGCGGCCAGTAGCCACAGTCTGGAGATAGACCGCGGACCGGCCGTCGTTAAAGGCCACGAATGCCATTTGCCGCCGGTCTGGCGACCAGGTTGGAGACATGATGGGTTCTGAGGAACTGACCAGCTCGCGCGCGTTGTAGCCATCGGCATCGGCGATCAACAACCGGGTACGGCGCTGCTTGATCGGTCCTTCGGCCGTGATGTAGGCGATCTGGGTATTGAACACACCGCGATGCCCGGTAAGCTGCTGGTAGATCAGGTCTGCGACCTTGTGGGCGGCGTAGCGCAATCCGCTACGACTCACTGGAATCTCGAAAGCCAGCGTTTCGGTGCCCCGAAAAACGTCGAGAAGCCGGAACTCGACAGCCCAGGAGCCGCTGTCCTGAGCGCGAATCCGGCCGATGACCAGATGGTCCACGTGCAAAGCCCGCCAGTTGCCATAATTCACGGCCCCAGGTTCACTCGGCTGTTCAAGCATATCCGTGCGCGGCAATGCAGTGAACAGCCCTGAGCTCACCAGATCGGCTTGTACGACCGCTGCGATGTCGGCATCCAGTTCACCCAGGGCGCTATGCTCAAAGGGCACGACAGCAACGGGCACCGGCTCGATTTCACCGCCACTGATGGTGATTTCCAGGGCGGCTCGGGAGGGGCCCGTAATGACGATCAGCATCGCCAACAGCAGGTATCGAATCATCTTGTCTCTAAGGCTCAAAATTGAAAATAACAATGCGCTCGAACACCCGCTCATTGCTGGGTAAAGGCAAAGGGTCTGATTTGCGCACCGCATGTTCGACCGAGGCATCCAGGAAGGAATTTCCGCAACTGTCGAGCAATTTCACGCTTGCAATCTGGCCGCCACGCAGTTGCTCGATGCGCACTCTGCAGGAAAAGGCGTCCAATGCGCCAGCGGGGCGCGACCAATGGCGCCGGACATGCTGGGCGATGGCGGAGATGTAGCGACTGCGATCATCCGCATCGCGCGCGCGCTGCAGATTTTGCTCTTCGCTGGCCAGGGCCTCTTGGAACTGTTTTTGACGTTCAGCCGCCCGCCGCTCCTCGGCGGCCTTCCGGGCTGCGGCTTCGGCCTTGCGCTGGGCCTCCGCCTCGGCTTTCTTGCGGGCCGCCTCCTGGGCACGTCGCCGGGCTTCCGCCTCGGCCTGTTGCCGCGCTTCAGCTTCGGCCTGTTCCCGCGCGGCCTCAGCCGCAGCCCGGCGCCGGGCTTCTTCCTGCGCCTCGCGCTCTGCCTCGGCCTCAGCCTTCTTGCGGGCGTCCTCGGCCCTGCGCTGGCGCTCGGCTGCCTGCCGGCGCTCCCGCTCGATGCGCTGCTCTTCTGCCAATTGAGCGCGGCTGGTATCCAGGAATACGCCCTGCATGATTACGATCGGTTTCTCGGGCCGTGATTCAAATGGCAAGCCCAGAAATAGCATGGCGGCCACCAGAACATGGACGCCCAGTG
>JBFIIN010000404.1:0-3423 GCA_041601225.1 Oceanococcus sp. | reverse complement strand
TGTGTCCTGACCGACATCGGCTCTTGCTACAAATCCAGGCAATTCGAAAGGCTGTGCCGGCGCCTCGGTATCCGATATCTGCGCAACCGGCCTTACTCGCCTCAAACGAACGGGAAGGCCGAGCGGTTTATCCAGACGGCATTGCGCGAATGGGCCTATGCGCAGTCGTACGCCACATCAGCGCACCGCGCTGCTGAAATGCCCCCGTTGGCTCCATGAGTACAACTGGCATCGGCCCCACTCCGCACTCGCCCACAAACCACCTTTCAGCGGCCTGAGTATCTCACTGAACAACCTGGTAGGTTTACACAGGAAAGACGTGGTCTACGGGCGCTGCGGGAGGATCAGATCATGGCGCCATGGGAGTGCCGAAGATTGCGCAGATCGGGCACCGAGCGCAAAAAATAGCTCCAACTTCCCTACAACTCGCAACATAGCATCAGTCTTGTGGGTTAAGTTGTGGGCATCAGATCACAGAATACTAAAAATCCCATTTTTTTAGAGAGTTACCCAAGTAAATGGCGGAGAGACAGGGATTCGAACCCTGGAGGGGCGTTCACCCCAACACGCTTTCCAGGCGTGCGCCTTAAACCACTCGGCCATCTCTCCGTATTAGTTTTCCGCTGCTGCGTATTCGCGGCTTCCGCTTTGATGTCCCGCCTGACCATTACCAAACCAGATCCGAAGGGCCGCCGACCTGGATGCGCGGGTCGCGTATTCTCCGTGATGCCGAGCGCAGGAGCAAATCAGCTTGCTGTGACGGACTGCGCCGGCATCGCCGGGGGAAAGTCAAGACATGGCTTGCTCTTGCCGTCAGCATGCCGCTCCACAACGATTTTCGAATCTGGGAGTTCCGGAATCTGATAGGCCGGATCGGGCTCGGGCAAGGCGTAGCCCACCGGATTTTTCAGGGGGCCGACCGGCGCCGCGGTCAGGTAATCATCATCGATCACACAGCGCTTCGCGCTACAGGCACCGAGCAGAGCCACCGTGGTGCAGATCGCAACGCTGCGTAAGATCATAGTTTAATTCCGGCTTGTACCAGGGCGACTTCGAGCGCCTCGGCGTGTTGTGAGTTCATCGGAACCAGTGGCAGGCGAATCCCATCGCTGGTCTTTCCCATGCGGGCCAGCGCCCATTTGACCGGAATCGGGTTGGGTTCGCAAAACAGATCCCGGTGCAGGGCCTGAAGTTGCACGTCGACGGCTTCTGCCGTCGCCCGGTCGCCGGCAATCGCGGCCTTACACATATCGTGCATAAGCCGCGGCGCAACATTGGCGGTCACTGATATGTCGCCCCGCCCCCCCATGAGCATGGTTTCGCGTGCGGTTGCGTCGTCCCCGCTCAATACGACAAACCTGGGGTCCAGCGCGATGAGCTGTGCGACCCGCGCCATGCTGGCGACCGCTTCCTTGATCGCGACAATATTCGGAAACTGCAACAGGCGTTTGACGGTTTGCGGCAACAGATCGCAACCTGTTCGGCCCGGCACGTTATACAGAATCAGTGGCACGTCGACCGCCTCGGCCACCGCCGCGTAATGCCGAAACAGGCCTTCCTGTGGCGGCTTGTTGTAATAGGGCGTCACCGACAAACAGGCATCAACACCCATCATCTGGGCTTCGCGCGTCAAGGATATGGCCTCGTCGGTCGAATTTGCCCCGGTTCCCGCTATCACGGGCACCCGTCCCGCAGCAGCTTCAACTGTGCGCGCGATGACGTCCAGATGCTCGTGCACCGACAGGGTGGCTGATTCACCGGTCGTGCCGACGCTGACTATCCCGTCCGTCCCTTCGGCGATGTGCCACTCGATGAGTTCCGCAAGCACGCCATAATCCACCGAGCCCGACGTCTGCATGGGCGTGACGAGGGCGACGATACTTCCAGAAATTGAGGTGCGCAGATTCATGGCGGCGCGGATTATATCAGCGCAAGGGCTTCGGGAGCGGCACGGCGCGTCACAATTTGCCCACGGGCTGCAATCGACCGCGCTCGTTCCGCCAGCGGCCACCGGCCGCCGGATTTCCTAGGCGACCGGCACTGGCTTAAACTGCACCCCAATTCGTAGCTTCCTGATAGGGCCATCGACCGCGCAATGCCGGAAATCAATAATCATCTTGTTCTGTCCGTCGTCGGTCCCTGGCGGGATCGGCTGACGGTGGATTTGCTCAAAGCCATACGTGATCGGGGCTGCGAAGTGAAAGAATGCCGGGTGACACCAATAGCCGATGCGATCACCGGCTGCGTGCTCATCACCGGCAACTGGAGCAGTGTCGGCAAGCTGGAAACCGCCCTGCCCAACCTGGCGGAAAAACTGGGCGTGCAACTGCAATTTCACCGCACCGCCGACCGCGAAGACCGACCGGACATGCGTCCATTCGCAGTGGATCTCAATGTGCCGCAGCAGCCCGACCTACTGGTGAATGTCATCGATTTCTTCGCGAGTCAGGACGTCGTGGTCACCGAACTGGTGCATCAGGACTACGAGACCAGTCAGACCAGCGCGCCTATGACCAATATTCAGCTGGTCGTGCTGGTTCCGATCACCCAGCATCCGCCCGCGCTACGCGAAGCGTTTATGGATTTTTGTGACGATATCAACGCAGACGGCATACTCGACCCCATCAAACACTGAGCCGGAGGCTCCGCTACCATGACGATCGCCCTCGGCGACCCCCTACCCGCCCTCAGGCTACCGGCGACGGGCGGCCGTCCGATTGACTTGGCTCAGCGCAACGGCCGAAATACCGTGCTTTACTTCTATCCCAAGGACAGTACGCCCGGCTGCACCCAGGAAGGTCAGGACTTTCGCGATCTGCACGCCGAGTTTCTGGCCCACGACACGGACATTTTCGGTGTGTCACGCGACAGTCTCAAAAGGCACGACAATTTCCGCAGCAAGCACCAGTTTCCCTTCGAACTGCTATCTGACGAGGACCAAGCGCTGTGTCAGGCCTTTGGTGTTATCAAGCTGAAAAAGCTCTATGGCCGCGAATACCTGGGCGTGGATCGCAGCACATTTCTGTTTGACGCCACCGGCAGGCTGGTGAGGCAATGGCGCGGGGTCAAGGTCAAGGGGCACGTCGCCGAGGTCCTTGCTGCCGTACAGGAAATTTAGGCAGCGGGATCTGTCGTGACGCACGTCCGCATGCGCATGACACCCACATCGGCCTTGGCCCCGCGGGCCGGGATTCCGGCCATACTGTTCTTCTCATCACACGTGATTCCTCCCACCTGCGCCGCCCCCAAGCGCATCCACAGATAATCCGGGCCAAGGCATGCCAAACCGTCTATTTGTCCTCGATACCAATGTGTTGATGCATGACCCGTCCGCGCTGTTCCGGTTCGAGGAACATGATCTGTTCATCCCCATGGTGGTGCTGGAGGAACTCGACAGTGCAAAGAAGGGCATGTCGGAGGTGT
>JBFIIN010000403.1:0-3423 GCA_041601225.1 Oceanococcus sp. | reverse complement strand
CAGCAGCACGCTGCTCAGCACATACGCTGCAGCGATCATCCATCGGCCCTGCTCGAGTAGACGCAGCGTTTCCAGGGAAAAACTGGAGAAAGTGGTGAATCCGCCCAGCAGACCGATGATCAGGAATCCATGAACCGGGTGCTGTGAACCAACCCGCAGGGTGACCAGCACAAAGAGCACCCCAATGGCGAAGCTGCCGCTAACATTGGCCAGCTGGGTGGCCAACGGGTAGCCGCCGGGGGCCGTCAGCCAGCGTGCCAGACCATAGCGCAGCACGGCACCACACGCGCCACCGGCCGCCACCATCAGCGCCGTCATGTAGGCGCCTTGCCACGCGCCGCGCGGATCCGATTCAATTTGTCCGCGATCTTGATTTCCAGCCCCCGATTTACGGGATGATAGTAGATGCGCGCCTACAATTTGTCTGGCAGATAATGTTCACCCCAGGCGATGCCATCGGGATCGTCATGCGCGTAGCGGTACCCTGCGCCGTACCCCAGTTGATCCATCAGCTTGCTGGGGGCATTGCGCAGTTTGTGTGGTACCGGCAGGCTGCCATGGCGCTCCACATCGGCGCATGCCGCCTGCCAGGCCAGATACACGGCATTGCTTTTTGGCGCGCTGGCCAGAAAAGCGGTCGCCTGAGCCAGTGCCAGATCACCCTCGGGGCTCCCCAGGCGTTCAAAGCTCTGTGCCGCTGCGCTGGCCACGTCCAGGGCGCGCGGATCGGCGTTGCCGATATCCTCGCTGGCAATGCGGATCAAGCGGCGAGCCAGGTACAGGGGATCGCAACCGCCATCCAGCATCCGCGCCAACCAGTACAGGGCTGCATCCACATCACTGCCCCGCACCGATTTGTGCAGGGCCGAAATCAAATCGTAAAAATCATCGCCCTGGCGGTCGAAACGTCGCGGTTGATTGCGCAGGGTCGCCCGCACCGCTTCGGCACCAAGCTCTTCGCCAGCCGCCAGCGCCACGCCCTGCTCCAGCAGCAACAGGGCGCGCCGCGCGTCGCCATCGGCGGCCGCCACCAGCAGGGCCAGAGCTTCTGCGCTGACGGCCGCGCGACCGGCATAGCCGCGCTGATCCGCTAGCGCGCGCTGCAGAACCCGCAACAATTCCGCCTCGCCGAGCGAGTCCAGAACGAAGACCTGCACCCGCGACAACAGCGCGTTGTTGACCGAAAACGAGGGGTTTTCAGTGGTCGCGCCCATGAACAGGATGGCTCCAGATTCAACATGCGGCAGGAGGGCGTCCTGCTGGGCCTTGTTGAAGCGGTGGACCTCATCAATGAACACGATGCCGGGCGGCTCTCCCGCCGACGCGGCGACAGCCGCACGCAGATCCTTGACGCCGGCCTCCACTGCCGAGAGCGCCGTCAGCTGCCGGCCGGACTCCGCGGCGAGCAGGCGCGCCAGGGTGGTTTTACCGACACCGGGCGGCCCCCAGAACAACAGGGACGGCAGCTCGCCCTGCGCCAGCAAAGCCCGCAGTGGTCCCGCCTCTCCCACAACGGATGCCTGCCCGGCAAACTCGTCCAACGTGCGCGGCCGCATACGTTCGGCCAGCGGGACGCTCATGCCGGTTCCTTGCGGGTTCCGAAACGTCCACACCCCACACCGCAGGCCGCGCCAAGCAGATTGGCCAGGGCATCAGCCCAGGAAAAGCTGCGCGGCGGCACCAAGATCTGCAAGGACTCCAGACTGAGGCCGTAGCTGCCCAGAAACACGATCAGCAGCCAACTCGCCCAGCGCCAGGGATTCCAGGCCGCCCACAGCCCCAGACCGAAATAACATACAAAGTGCGCGAGCTTGTCGTACTGACCCGGCGTCGGCACGCTTCCCCCCAGCGGCACCAAGGACACCACCGTGATCACCACCAATCCCATGGCGGCAACAACAACCCACAGGTGAGCGCTAGGGTGCGGACGCACGATCATCGACCACGTCCACCCCGGCCGGCAGCTGTAAGGCAAATCGGTCCACAGGGAGTTCCTGATTGACCTGGACATCGAAAAAGGCCATGCGCGTGATCTGCCCCAGGCGGTCGGCCAGTTCCATCGAGCGTGGCACGCCATCGGCCAGACCGATGCGAATACTCGCAAAATCGGTGTCGTCAGACTTGGGTGTCAGAACCACCCAGTACAACTCACCTGACGCCTCGCCGGACGTGATATTGAACTGTTCCAGACGCCGGGAATCGCCACCCAGCAGTTCGGCCGGAGTGCCGGCCAGCACGGCATCAGCATCGCGCAGGGTCATCTGGCGCAGGTCGATGTCGTAATGCCACAAGGTCTGGCCATCACTGCCCAGCTGCAGAGGATAAGGCGACTCATAGATCCACGAAAATCTGCCTGGTCGGGCCAGACTGAAATGACCGCTGTAGACTTCCAGCGTATCGCCGTCCTCGTCCAGCAGGCGCTGCTCAAAACGCGCGTCGAAGCGCTCGACCTGCTGGTAGAAGCGGCGCAGTTCCGCGTCCGCATTCGCCCACAGCACACCCGTGCTCAGCAGGCCCGAAGCCAGGAAAATCCAAGCGCGCATCAATTGGCGACCGGCGGAGGGGCCAGGACTTCGCGTTGCCCGTTATCGCCAGGCGCACTCACCACGCCCGCGGCCTCCATGTCCTCGACTATGCGGGCGGCGCGGTTGTAACCAATCTTGAGCCGGCGCTGGACCCAGGAGATCGACGCCTTGCGACTTTCGGTCACTACTTTGACGGCATCGTCATACAGCGCATCGGCTTCTCCGCCGGCATCCCCGCCCTCGCCCCCGGCTGCGTTGCTGTCCACCCCGCTAAGGATATCCTCAAGGTAATCCACGGGCGCAACCTGCTTCAGATAATCCACGGCCTTATGCACCTCATGATCGTCCACGAAAGCCCCGTGTACCCGCTTGAGCACTGGCGATCCTGAGAAATACAACATATCGCCGTGGCCCAGCAGCGCTTCGGCGCCATTCTGATCCAGGATGGTGCGCGAATCGGTACGCGAGGCCACTTGGAACGCGATACGGGTGGGAAAGTTCGCTTTGATGAGGCCGGTGATGACATCCACCGACGGACGCTGGGTCGCCAGAATGAGATGCAGTCCCGCAGCCCGGGCCTTCTGCGCCAGCCGGGCGATCAGCTCCTCAATTTTCTTGCCAACCACCATCATCAGGTCGGCCAGCTCATCGACGATCACCACGATAAACGGCAAATCAGCGAGGAACGGAGCCTCCTGCTGATCGTCGAATTCCTCGGCCGGCTGCCAGAGCGGATCTCGCAGCGGCTCACCTGTGGCTCGGGCTTCCGCCAACTTCTTGTTGTAGCCCGCGAGATTGCGCACGCCAAGGGCCGCCATCAGCCGGTAGCGACGTTCCATTTCCGCAACACACCAGCGCAAGACATTGGCGGCCTCTTTCATGTCGGTCACCACCGGTG
>JBFIIN010000402.1:0-3439 GCA_041601225.1 Oceanococcus sp. | reverse complement strand
TATATTGAGCAGCTACTAGCCCGCATTATTCATGAAGGTGCCCGATGATCGCGCAGAAGTTTGAATTCACAAGGGATTTTGCGAAGGAGAGGAATAACAGTGTGTATTTCCGACTGAGCAAAATGTCTTGTGGATTCAAAGGGCAAGCGAGGGCGGGTGCAGTTCATGAATAATGCGGGCTAGAGCGATTAGCCATGACCAAACACGATTCCACGCCCAGCAAGTCCCCACTGCAGCCGCTGCTCGCCAGCGCAGCGGCCGTCGCGCTGGCCGCTTTGTTGGCGATCCTGGCAGACAGCGGCTCAAGCGGCTGGTTTGGGCTGCCCTTGCTCGCCGAGCTGGCGCTGATCGCTTTCGCCGTGCAATGGCTGGCCTTCGTGCCGGCCTATGCCGCGCAGACCGAGCACTACTACGACCTGACCGGCTCGCTGACCTACGCCGGTATCGTGCTGCTGGCGCTGAGCAGCGTGCCGCTGGATGGCCGCACGCTGCTGCTGGCAACGCTGGTCCTGATCTGGTGCGCCCGGCTGGGCAGCTTTTTGTTCCGCCGCGTACGGCGCGACGGCAAGGACGGCCGCTTTGACGCCATCAAGCCAGACTGGGCACGCTTTCTGATGGCCTGGACGCTGCAGGGCCTGTGGGTTTTTCTAACTCTGTTTGCCGCACTGATCGCAATGACCAAGCCAGGGACGGCGGCACTGGATGTCTGGGCCTTCGCCGGGGCGGCGGTGTGGACGGTGGGCTTTGCCCTGGAAGTGGTCGCCGACGCACAGAAGTCGGCGTTTCGCCGCGATCCGACCAATGCCGGGCGCTACATCAGCAGCGGTCTGTGGGCCTGGTCCCGCCACCCGAATTATTTCGGCGAAATCCTGCTCTGGAGCGGCATCTGCCTGATCGCCGTACCCAGCTTCGCCGGCTGGCAGTGGTTGGGCTTGATTTCGCCCATCTTCGTTGCCGCGCTGCTCTGCGGGGTCAGCGGCATTCCCTTGTTGGAGGCACGCGCCGATGAAAAATGGGGCGGGCAGCCAGACTATGAGAGCTACAAGGCGCGCACCCCCGTGCTGCTGCCGCGGCCACCCCGCGCGTGACCCAGGCTCTGGTCGACTGGGCCCAGCAGCATCACCAATATGCCTTGCTGCTGGTACCACTGTTCGCCTTCATGGAAACCTGCGTCGGCATCGGCCTGTTTGTATCCAGTCTGTTCCTGGTCATCATCTGCTCGATCTTCTACGCCAATGGCTGGGCCGGGGTGCCCGCAATGGCCGTGCTGGCGATGGCCGGCTCCTCCCTGGGTGACCACACCGGCTACTACATCGGCCGTGCCATCGGACCGCGCGTACACCACCTCAAGCTGATTCAGCGTCACCGCGGCAAATGGGACCGCACCGAGGCCCTGGTGCGCCGCTTCGGGCCCTGGGCCATCGTCATCGGCCGTTTCATCCCCGCCATCCGCAGCCTGGTGCCGGCCATGCTCGGCTTCAGCGGCTTTGCGCGCCTGCGCTATACCCTGCTGGACATCGCCGCCTGCAGCCTGTGGGCGCTGGGCTTGGCCGGGATCGTACTCAGTGCGCATGAGATGTTCGTGGCCTAGCAGTCTGTCGGACTTACCCCCCTGAGCTGTCCGCCAGTTGCGCTCGAGCCTCGATTCGGACCCGGCACGTCCGGGACAAACAGCGGACTCTGCCGGGCTGGTCGAGCCCCTTGGGTCACTGGCGACCGGTGTCGCGGAGCGTGCCGCCGGGCAAGCCCGCTGCCCCCGGGGCTGACTTGATCTGCGTCATGGCTGTCCGGCTCGACGACTCTATGCTCGGAAATGTAAGGACCGCAGCAGGAGCACGACGATGAGCGAGATCAAGAACTTTTTCGATGGCCTGGTCAACGACCTGCGCAAGGAGCGCGAGGATTTGCAGCGGGCCTTGCAGCATGACATGGAAGAAACCCGCCAGGACGCTCAGCGCCTGTGGGCGGAGCTTGAGGACAAATGGGATGATTTCAGAGCGGGCAACCAGAAGCTCCAGCAGCGTGCGGCCGTGGCCGGCGAGGATCTGAGTGAGGGCCTGCAGCGCGTGGCCGACGAGCTGCAGGCCGGTTACCGTGAATTGCGCGATACACTCAAGCTGGCAGGCAAACCGGCCGCCAAGCCCAGGCACACCGCGAAGCCGCACGCGAGCGACAGATCACACCCGCCAGGCTGAGCTCCGCACGATCCTGGCTCCGGCCATGATGTCTCCGCCGGTCGGCATGCGGCTGTGCACGGACAGAGTTTCGGCCCCGCTAGGCCCTGCCCGAAGACAGGACCCGCTCATCGCCGGCACCCTGTCGATCACGCCCCGACTTGGGGCCACGCTGGACCGGCGCGCGGGTCCAGTTCGCCCGGTTGGCCCGCAAGTCGCCAAGGTCGGAATGCTGATTGCAGCACCGAGCTTGCCGGCACTCGTGACCGCGCACACGATTCCGCAATTGACAGCTCATTCCAACGCTTGCACCGGACGATCATCAGGCCCGGCATGCAGGCCGGGTTTTCACCATGTCCGGAAAAATTGAACAGGCCCAGGATCTACCTTTTGTCGCTGGGTGCCGACAGCTGCACTGGCGCGCTCCGTTTACTTGGCTGCGGCTGGGTTGGCGGGATTTGCGGCGCGCGCCACGGGTCAGCCTGAGTTACGGAGCCATCATGGTCGCGATCAGCTATGCGATCAGTGCGGCGACCTGGCACTTCGGCAATATGGGTCTGTATCTCGGCGTGCTCAGCGGCTTTGTATTCCTGGGGCCGCTGCTGGCCTTGACGCTGTACGCGGTCAGCGCCCGGCTGGCATCTGGCCGGGCCGTGAGCCTGCGGGCCAGCCTGCGGGATGCGGGAAGCGCTTTGGGCGATGCGATGACTTTTACGCTGGTGCTCTTGGTCGTGTTCCTGGTCTGGGCGCGCGCGGCAGCGATGGTACATATATTTTTCCCGACGGGCCGTGCAGCCGAATGGCTGGACTGGCTCAGCTTTCTGGGTGTAGGCAGCGCGATTGGCGCGGGTTTCTGCGCCCTGATTTTTATGGCCAGCGCATTTTCGTTGCCCATGATGCTGGATCGACGCAGCGATACGGTGACGGCTGTGGTCAGCAGCGTGAACGCGACCCTGCGCAACAAGCCCGCGATGTTGGTATGGGCCTTGTGCATCGGCGGGTTTGTCCTTGTTGGGTTCGCCACAGCCTATCTGGCGTTCGCGGTGCTGCTACCCTGGCTGGGACACGCCGCCTGGCACGCCTACCGGCAGACCATTGATGCCAGCGCCTGGCCGGCCCGCCTGCCCGGTGACACACAGGGCTAGGTGGACAAGCAAAGGCCTGGAGCAACCGGAATTCGGAGCCTGCCCATCGTCGAATCTGCGCTCGGGCCATTGCGCGGACGGGGGCCATGCACTAGCGCTGCGCCTGAATCTGCCCCGGAG
>JBFIIN010000401.1:0-3446 GCA_041601225.1 Oceanococcus sp. | reverse complement strand
GGTCAGGAACCACAGCTTGTTGCGCTCCCCGGCCTGGATCGGGTCCTTGGGAACCGCTGCGTTCGCGAAAATACCTACCGCAGGTCTTCTAGAAAATCTTGCCCACAAAACCAACAAAACAACGAATGACGTCAATTGCCGCCGCAAAGACCGTTTTGTCCCTGCGCGCTGCTCAGGCCCGGATTCAAACTGAGGTTCCATAAACTGGCTGAATTGAACAAGCGGTAAGTTACTATCCCATTGGCGACTGCACCGCTGCAAGGCTGCAAAATTGGTGCAACACTCAAGCCCAGCCACCAGGGAGCACAGCATGGCAAAACGCGCGGGTCCAAGTTACGTCAAAATTCCAGATTCCCTGAGCGCTGTCTCGCAGATTGACGACGCGAACGAGGTTGATGCGGGGTCGGTGGGTTTGAGCCGTCGGCGGGTGCAGGCCATTTGGCACTCGGTGCGCGAGTTGTACCGCTCCGGCGCCTTTCCCGGCATCAGTTTTTGCCTGCGCCGCGGCAACCAGATTGTGCTGAATCGCGCGCTGGGCCACGCCGCCGGCAATGGCCCGAACGATCCCGCCGACGCCGAACTCCGCTTGATGCAGCCAGACACTCCGGTCTGCGTGTACTCCGCCTCCAAGGCCATCACCGCCATATTGGTCCATAAGCTGGCCGAAGAAGGCGGCGTGGATCTGAGCGAACGCGTTGCCCATTACATCCCCGACTTCGCACGCAATGGCAAGGCCGCAACCACGGTCTCGGAAGTGCTTTCGCACCATGGTGGCTTCCCGATGTTTGATCTGCCCCGCGCAGAAGTGCGTCCGGAATTGTTGCTGGACTGGGAGCGCTGCATCGAGCTGATCTGCAATGCGCCGCCGGCCCACCGCGGCGCGCCGCGCATGGCCTATCACGCCGTCACCGGCGGTTTCATCCTGGCCGAAGTCATCCAGCGCGTAACCGGCCGATCCATTCAGCAGTATCTGGATGCCAAATTTCGATTTCCCCTGGGCATGAAACATTTCCGCTTCGGCCTGGAGCCGGAATTTCGCGACCAGGTGGCGCGCAACTATGTGGCCGGCATGCCGGTGCGGTTCCCGATTACCAAGATCGTCGAACGCACCCTGATGTTACCGCTGCCCGAAGTCATTGAGATCTCCAATTCAAGCATCTTCATGGATGCGGTCGTGCCGGCGGCGAATCTGTATTGCACGGCCGAAGAGCTGTCCCGCTTCTACCAGATGCTGCTGAATTTTGGCAGCTACGACGGCCAGCAGATCATGGCGCCGGAAACGGTTGCCCGGGCCATCGCGCCCGTGACCCGCCTGCAATTCGACCACACTTTGAAGATACCCATGCGTTACAGCGAGGGCCTGATGCTGGGCGCCAATCCCTTCGGGATTTATGGACCCATGAGTGGTCGCGCCTTCGGCCATATAGGCCTGATGAATATCTATGGTTTCGCCGACCCGGCCCGCGATATCAGCGTGGGCTTGCTGGTGACCGGCAAAGCCATTTTGGGCTCACACTTAATGGCCCTAGGCGAGCTCCTGACCACCATTGCCTGGCAGTGTCGCGGAAACTAACTGGCAATTCCTGAACGGCCCTGATCCTCACGCAAACGTTTGAGCGCGGCCGCGCTGGAGGGGTAATACCAGCGCTTGCCCTGCTCCTTGAGATATCCGGCCTCGCGCAGCACGCCCAGCACATTGCGCTGGGCGCCACAGAGCGCGACGAAGATGCCGGCATCGCCGAGGTCATCAATCAGTTCTTCCAGAGCCACCAGTCCGGTGGCGTCGATGGTCGGCACCGCGGATAGGTCCAGGATCAAGGCCCGCACACCGCGATCATGGGTGCGCAGCGCGCTCATGGCCCGCTCCGCGGCGCCAAAAAACAGCGGCCCCGCGACTTCATAGAAGCGCACATCAGCAGGCAAATCGGCCGGTGCCAGCGGATGATCTTCATCAATCAAGCGCACCTCGGATACCTTGGCCATGCGATGCATGAACAACAAGGAACCCAGGACCACGCCCGCGGATATGGCCAGCACCATGTCAAAAATTACGGTGAGGCTGAAACAGCTGATGAGCAGGAACACATCGCCCCGCGGCGCCACCCGCAAGATGCGCAGGAAATTCTTGCGCTCGCTCATGTTCCAGGCGACCACCAGCAGCAAGGCCGCCAGACCGCTCATCGGCAGCCAGGACAGCAGCGGCGCCAGGCTCAGCATGGCTCCCAGCACGAACAAGGCATGCACCACCGCCGCTATGGGTGAGTGCGCCCCGGCCCGAATATTGGCTGCCGTGCGCGCCAGCGCACCCGTCGCCGGAATGCCGCCCAGCAGAGGCGCGGCGATATTGCCCAGACCCTGAGCCACCAGTTCCGCATCCGGATCATGTTTTCGCCCAGTCATGCCATCAGCGACAACGGCACACAGCAGCGACTCGATGGCACCCAGCATCGCAATTGCGAAAGCCGGCCCGGCCAGGTCACGCAACAATTGAAAACTCAGGCGCAGCGGCTCACCCTGTGGGCCAGGCAGATTCCAGGGCCAATGCCACTGCGGCAGCATCGGCGGGATGCCCGCGACGACTTCGCCGCTGAGCGTGTAGCTGAAGCGATCGGCAATCGTGACCACTTCCAATCCGGCGCCACGGCTTAAGCCCCACGCAGCAAGACCGGCGAACACGGCCCCACCCAGATAGGCCGGACCCGGCAGACGCAAACGCAGCCAGGCCAGCATGACGGCCAGCGTGGCCAGCCCCAGACCCAGTTCCAGAGGATTCGCCTGACCCGCGGCGCCCAGCAATTCAACAATGCGGGGCAGGAAGTGGGCCGCACCGGTGATATCACTCAGACCCAGCAGATCCTTGAGCTGCAAACTGGCAATGACCAGCGCGATGCCCATGGTGAATCCGGTCGTTACCGGATAAGGGATATATCGTATCCACTGCCCCAGCCGGCCCCAGCCCATCGCCACCAGCATGGCGCCTGCCAGCAAGGTGGCCAGCAACAAGCCCCCCAGCCCGTGTTGCTGCGCGATGGGGAACAGGATCACCACAAAGGCCGCGGTCGGCCCGGTCACGTTGTAGCGCGACCCTCCGGCCAGCGCGGCCACGGTACCCGCAACGATCGCCGTGTACAGGCCATGCTGGGGAGGCACCCCGGAAGCAATCGCCAGGGCCAGGGACAAGGGCACCGCGATAACACCCACCGCGATTCCCGCCAGGGCATCGCGGCGCAGGGCGGACCAGCCATAGCCCTCACGCAGGGCTTCGCGCAGCGCCGAGCCGGCGGGCGGAAAGGCGCGGCGAATTCGATGCATGGTGGGCCGGCAGCACTATGGGCGAAACCGCATTTTATCAGCCTGGCCCGATTCAGACCGCCATCCCGACCGGTGTAGCATCAACGGATAATGAAGTGGCTACTTGTGTCCCTGATTGCAATGCTCGCGCCCGG
>JBFIIN010000400.1:0-3514 GCA_041601225.1 Oceanococcus sp. | reverse complement strand
GGCGCTGACGAGCGCCTGCTCGACCGCTTTGTCAACCAGGGCCTCCAATCGTCCGGCCTGCCGAACGCCGCGCACTTCATAAAAAGGCGCCCAACGACCATCCCAGTCGCGCACCCGACCGGCCGCCCGGACCCGCGCCTCGCGCATGCCTGTGACATGCGCCGGAACACCATCGCCCAGCGCACTGACCAGGCCAAGGCCCCAGACATAGGCCGGAATCCGCCTCACGACCCGGGCTGAAGATAGTCAGCCAGACTGTTCACCGAGGCCATGATCCGCAGCAACTCTTTCGGGTCGGTAATGCGCACGCCGAAATTGAGCTGCAGCGCCAGAGAAATCTGCAGGCCGTCGATGGAATCCAGTTGCAGGCGGGCATCAGGCCCGAACAGGGCTTCCTCATCCGTAATAGTCGCCGGGTCCAGTTCCTTGTCGGCCTCTTCCACGATCAAGGTTTTCAGACGCAACTTGAGTGCATCGTCGGCAGAGCCAATCATCGCGCTTCCGGTTTGAACAGGAGGCTGGCCGCGCCATAGCACAGACCACCAAAGCCACATAATGCCAAGGTTTCGGGCAGCACATCGAGTGTCGTACCGCCACGCAACAAGATGTCCCAGGCCCCTTCCAGCGCCCAGGACATTGGCGAAGCCATGCTCGCGGTCTGCATGATCTCAGGCATCACCATTTTGGGCACCATGATGCCGCCAATCGCCCCGAGCAGCAGATTGGCAATCCCGCCGATGGTCGTTGCCTGCACGATGGAACGCGCCAGCACCGCCACCAGCAGGGCGAAGCCGATCGCCGCGAAGCTCAGTCCGCTGGCCACCATAAGCAATCCCAGCGGGCTATTGCCCAGGCTCAGGGCCTGCCCACCCAGACGCGGGACCAGCACGACGCCCACCAGTAGCATCAGGCCAGCCTGCACCAGATTCACCAGATAGTAAGCCGGCACTTTTGCCGCCAACAGGCGCGCGGGCCCAATATTGAGCAGACTCAGGCGCTGCAAGCTGCCCGTTTCGCGCTCGGTGAGCACGCTTGTGGCAATGGGCAGGACTACAAAGAACATCGCGAACACAATCCAGGCCGGCACGCTTTGCTGGGTGGCATTCGGCGGCGCGGTCTCCGGCCCTGCCAACGCCAGGGTTTCCCGCAGGGCGATCGAGTCCGGGTGCAGCTGACTCTGCATGAGGCGGGCATCCGCGGGGCTGAGGCCCAATTCGTCGGCCAGCACATACTCCGCGCGAATGACCGCCAGGGCGCCCCGCATCTCACCGATGAAAAGCTCGCGCACGGCCGGTGGAACCCGCGGCGCAACAAAAACTATGGCCAACGGACGCTGCGCCGTGCCGGGCGCACTTATTCCCTGCTCCAGGCCGGGCAGCAACTGGACACCGAAATGAGCCTCGCCGCCCGCCAGCGCCGCCGGCACCGCGCCATGCCGCGGTGACGATATCGAACGGCCCAGATTCTTGCGGCCAGCCAGAATCTCGGCGAGCCGCTCGGCCTGTGGCCCGCCATCCTGATCCACCCAGATATAGTCCGTGGGGGGCGGCGCGGAGGGGTCCATGGCGTCGCGCAGCGCCAGCGACATGATCAAGATAAACACGGCCGGCATCAGAAACAGCACGGCCAGGCCATGGCCATCGCGTGCCAGGATCAGCAACTCTTTGCGGACCAGGGCAAATAACATCGTCATGGCGCTGCTGCCGCCGTGCTCAGGCGCAGCAACAGATCTTCCAGCCGTCCCTCGCCATATTGAATGGTCCGCAGTTCCAGTCCCTGCGCCCGCAAGCTGTCCAGAGCCTCAAGCGGCTGACGGGTGCGCAGCTGCAGACCCTGGGCGTCGAAAACCAGGTCGGCGCCAAACTGGTTCACCAGGGCGCTGCGCTGCGCGTCGCGCGGCGGTCGCCGCAAACCGATACGCAAAGTCTGGTCCGCTTCACCCAGCAAGTCCGCCAGACGGCCTTCACGCAAGATACGCCCCTGATCGATGACGGCCAGCCGGTCACAGATCTGCTCCAGCTCATCCAGGTAATGGCTGGTGTAAATCACGGTCTGGCCCTGGCTGCACAGGTCGCGGATGACCTGCAGAATGCAGCGGCGCGACTGCGTATCAACACCGACCGTCGGTTCATCCAGCAGCAGGATGCGCGGCGCATGCAGTAACGACAGGGCGAGATTCAGCCGTCGTTTCAGGCCGCCCGACAAGCGGGCACTTCGCAGACCCAGGTAGCCCTGGAGATGCACGGCTTCGATGGCAAATTGCATGCGTTGCCGGCGCAGCTCGCCGCCCAGGCCCGCGACGCCCGCGTAGAAGGCAAGATTTTCAGTCACTGTCAAACTGGGGTAAAAGCCCAGCTCCTGCGGCGCCAGTCCGCACACGCGGCGTAATGCAGAGCGCTCGCGATCCAGGTCGTGTCCGGCAATCTGCACCGAACCGCTATCGCGCGGGATCAGTCCCAGGAGAATACCGAGCAGGGTGGATTTCCCGGCGCCGTTTGGACCCACCAGCCCCAGCACCTCCCCGGGCTCGACGCACAGGCTGACATCGTCCAGCGCCGGCGCGCTGGCACCCGGATAGACCTTGGAAACATGAGAGATCTCAACCAGGCTCGGCATGCCGCGATTATACCGTGAAGAAACCGGCGCCTTGACGGCGGTCCGGGCGCGCCACCTAACGCCGTTCGACAACGATCATCCGGTACGGGCAGGAATCCTGATCGTCAACGATGCGAAAGCCGTTCGCGATAAACCAGGCCGGGACATCCCGGCGATGCCAGGCGTCCAGGAAAGGCTCGAACATGAATCGGGCCACCGCCGCAAAGTACAGCCCCCGCCAACCGTAGCGCCGCCACAACTGCCAGGCGCTGGCAGTGCGTTGAATCTCGGAGGGTTCAAGCAGGCCCAGTCGACCACCCGGGCGCAGGACCCGATGGACTTCCCGCAGCGCCTGGTCCGCATAGCCGGGCGGCAACTCATGAAACAGGAAGCAGGCGCTGACCGCGTCCAGTGAGCCGTTCTCAAATTCGAGACTTTCGGCAACTCCGTGCAGGAATCTGACCATGGGATAGCGCTCGGCCCCGTACTGCAACAAATAGGGGGATGGATCCAGCCCCCAGACCTGCTCGCTGCCTGCAGCTACCAGAGCCCCTGCCATATGTCCGGCTCCACAGCCCAAATCGACGGCTCTGGTGGCCGGCTGCAGCGCCTTGGCCAAACGCGCGCGAGCCTGGTGCAGCAGGCCCAGCATGACCCGGTCAAAGCCCTTGGCATAGCCGCGCGAGATCGATTTGGAAAAATTTCCGTTGGGCAAATTATGGAATTCAAGCAGGACATATTTGGGGATGCGCTCGGCCCCCGGCAGGCCGGCCGGCAGCTTCACGCGCTGCCGCTTGCCGAACACCAGCAAGCGTATGAATTTCACGAAATTCAGAGGGTTGGACAGCGGAATCCGGTCCGGCCAGGCGTCGGGCAACTCCAGACTGGTCCAGTCCGGAACGGGCGGCCCGCTGGTTTG
>JBFIIN010000399.1:0-3516 GCA_041601225.1 Oceanococcus sp. | reverse complement strand
GGCAGTATGCTGCCCAGGACATGGTCCCATTTGTCGTCGACAAAAGCGGCGGCATCCAGCCAGGCTTGCTCCTGACCACGAAAACTGATGTCCGGCCATGGGTGGTGGCTGTGCGCCGCAAAATGCAGTCGCTCGGGACGGCTGCCGAGAAAGCGGGAAAACGCGGGCCGCAGATCTACGACGAAATCTCCTGCACGATCCGCCAGCCTTCCCGATCCCGGCGCCAGTACAGTTGTTTACGTCCCGACGAACTGTAGGTGTCGCTGCGATAATCCTGCTCGAATTCCACCAGCAGGAGTTCGGCCTGATCGGGGTATTTCAAGATGCTGAGGTCGGACAGGCCAACCTGGATCGACTTCTTGTGGCTGTTTACGCGCCGCTTGTGTTCGGCGAATGCCATGCGATCCATGCCCTCAAAGCGGAAGTCTTCCGCATAAAAACTGAGGTAATGATCGGTGTCCAGGCTTTCCCAGGCTCGCCGCCAGCGCTCAATTTCACCCCGCAACTCGGCCCGCTCCCTGGCCTGCTGGTCGCGGTCTATCCACTGCAAGTCGTCGCTGAGCACGACGACGGTCTCGCCGGGAATCAGAAAGGGCTTGAGACTCTCCAAATCCTCATTGGCGATGGCCACGCAGCCTTCACTGGACTTCGGCGGGCGGCTGTAGGTGTCGTGCGGGACGCCGTGCACCCAGATACCATATCCGGTGCGCCCGGATCGTCTGTCCCAGGCGTTGGGATAGTCGACCGGAAAGGCTCCCGTGCCGTATAGGTCCGGAAGGTCCGGGCCGGCAATATAGGACACGATGCGGTAGATTCCCACCGGTGTGCGGCCATCATCCTGAACCTGCTTGCCGGCACCGTTCTTGCCAATCGAAGCATACAAATGGCGCAAAATCCGCGGACCGTTCGGACCGTTTTCCAGCAGATACAGCCGCGCCCGCTGCAGATCGACAACCAAAGCGTGGCGAATTGAAGTCCCCAACTCAACAAGCGGTCCGGGAACCTGATTCGCGGCGCCGGTCTGCTCGTGCGGGATCCAGCGCAGCCGAGCCTCCTGCGCATAGGCGTCAACCTGAAAGTCATCGCGACCCGCAAAAGGCCGGCCTGCGCGTGCCGCCAGCAAATCGCCATAGAGTAGTTGGGCCAGCCCGAAATTGGGCTGCTCGCTCACCAGGCGGTCCAGGGTCTGCAATGCCGCGCCGGGTTGTCCGGAGTTCAATTCAGAGATCGCCGTGACGAGCAGTTGCTCGGGATCACGTGCGCAGGCTGAAGATGACAGCATGACCGCCAAACAAAGTACGGATAATCGCATCTGCAACGGGTCCCTAGCCCGGCTTATTCATGAACCTGCGCGATGATCGCGCAGGGCGTTGGATTCACGCAGAGTTTTGCGCGAGCGGGGATAGCAGGGACTATTGCTGCCGCTAGCGCAAAATTTCGTGTGGATTCAAGGAACAAGCGAGGGCGTGTCATGTTCATGAATGGCCGGGCTAGCGGTTGGTAACCGCTTCGCTGACGATCAGCCAACGGCCACCGACAAGTTCAAATTCCAGCACTTTGCGGACCTGATCGGCATAGGAATCGGATTCGTAAATCTGGATGAAGCTAACGCGCGCCCGAGTGGGTCCCTGCAAGGCGACCACCGGGTTCAGAACCTTTACCGAAATCGAGGCCGGCGCCAAAATGCGGTTGCGCCGTTGCGCCTCCCAAGCCTGGCGACTGATTCCGCGCGGCGGGCGAAATCCGGGGCCATACGCGTTGATGTAGGCGGCGACATTCTGCTGCGACCAGGCATCGGCCCAGGCGTAGGCTGCGCCCGTCAACTCAGTAACTACGGTCGGATCGGAGGCGCTGGGCTGGGCACCCGGTGCGGTGGTGCTTACCACGGGAGCCGGCATGTCAACAGTCTGATCGCTGGCAACAGGGCTTGCGCCGGGCTTGCCGGAGAGCTGGCTGACCATATTGAGCTTGACGCGCAGGGCCTGATTGTTCTTATCCAGAACCAACGCACGATTGTAGGCGGCGCCGGCCAGGGCGGTGTAGATGTCGCCCAAATTCTCGTGCGCGGTGGCATAACTGGGGTGAGTTGCCAAAGCCGCCTCCAGGGCATCACGGGCTTTTTCATACTGGCCCATGCGGGCATAGAGCACGGCCAGATTGTTGTACGGCTCCGGCAGCTGCGGGAAATCGCGCGTCAGGTCGGCAAAGGCCTGAATGGCTTCGTCGTTGCGCTCCAGCATGACCAGGGTGATGCCCCGCAGGAAGCGGGCGTCAGCGTCCGCCGGCTCGATGGACAAATGTTGTTCCAGATTATCGAGCGCTTCAGCGTGCTGGCCACGGTCCAGCTGGCGCCGAGCATCTTCAACGAGATCGGAATGGGCGGCAGTGCTGGCCAATATCAGTGCAACAAGCAGGGCGATGCGTTTCACATTGTCCTCGCGAATCGAGTTGGTTGGATCGAGCAGACAATGCAGCCTGCGAAGACGAAAAACTATAGCAGTTTGCACATGAGCGTTGCGTGAATTCGGGCCGGTATTCGGCCGCTCTCCTGCGCGGAAGCTGGGCAAGGGAGTAGAATCGGTCGTTCCTCATCACTGCGAAATCCGGCGCGTAGTTCGAAATCATGCAAGATGCCAAGGCGGTTGCCAATTTTTTCATACTGCGGGCGCAGGCTGACAAGGTTCGCGATCTGAATCCGAAGAAGCTTCAGGATCTCGTGTACTGCGCTCACGGCTGGTGTCTGGGAATTACCGGCAAGCCCCTGATAAAAAGCCAGATCTTGAGCGCACGCAATGGCCCGGAGATTCCTGATCTTGCCGAGGCCGTGGCTGGATATGGCACCAAGCAGGTTACCGAGCCGCTTGGTGAAGTGGTGCGTGGAGCCGATGAAAAAATGCAGTTTCATGCGCCCAGCGTGCCTGCGGGCGGCTCGGCGGAAAAGGTACTGCTCATCACCTGGAAGGCTTACGGAAAGTTGTCGACCTATGACCTCTCGCGCGTCACGCAGGCGCCCGGTGGCCCCTGGGATCAGATCTGGAATGATCCGGACCGCACTTCGCGCTTTGCAGCGGAAATGGACAACGCCACGATTCAGGTCTGGTTCAGGCAGCTGGCGGAGAGGAATCGCAGGCGGACCCGTGCCAGGAGCGTGGAAGACACCCAGCGGATCATAGTGCAGCCCGATCCCGATCAGTTGCGCTCGGTTTAGCCGCCTGGCGAATTCGACGCGGCGGCGAAATGTTCCGCGGGCTCATCCTTGGGATCCCAGTCCGGCGGCATGACCAGATAGAGCAGTTTGTTCGTCCAGCGCCTGGCTCGCCATACGTGGCGCAACATCGATGACCATTCGTGGAAAGCGATCACCAGCGGATTGTAACTCTGGAGATTCTTGGTTAGCCCGTACTTCACCGGCGCGATTTCAGGCTCGAAACTGCCAAACATACGATCCCAGAGGATCAATATCCCCGCATAGTTCTTGTCGATGTACTCCGGATTGGCGCCGTGGTGAACGCGGTG
>JBFIIN010000398.1:0-3553 GCA_041601225.1 Oceanococcus sp. | reverse complement strand
TCGCGCTGGTCGGACCGACCGGAGTAGGCAAGACGACCACGATCGCCAAGCTGGCCGCGCGCTTCGCCATGCAGCACGGTACCGGTGGCCTCAGCCTCATCAGTACCGACAGTTTTCGCATCGGCGCCCAGGAGCAGTTGCGAACCTTTGGGCGCCTGCTCGGTGTGCCGGTATTGACCGCAGCCAGCGTGCACGAGCTCCGCGGTTTGGTCGCCGAGCGCAGCAACAAGGGTCTGGTCCTGATTGATACGGCTGGGGTTGGACCCCGAGATGGCCATTTGCAGCAGCAGTTCGATGCCCTGCAGGCCTTGCCCGATGTCGCGACTTTGCTGTGCCTGGCCGCCAACGCACACTGCGACGATCTGCTCGCGATGGTTAGCCGCTTCGCCTCCTGCGCGCCAAGGGCCTGCGTGCTGACCAAAATCGACGAAACGCGCCGCATCGGAGCCTCGTTCTCAGCCGCCATGCGCAGTCAGCTGCCGATCGCCTACTACACCGATGGCCAGAACGTCCCGGCGGACCTCCATGTCGCGCTGCGCGAGCCGCTGACCACCCTGGCGGCCGAGCAATTGTCTGCGCTCAGGCAGCCCTCCGTTCATCCGGAGCTGGTTCGTGCCTGCGCCTGAGAATACGCGGGATCAGGCGGCCGGCTTGCGCGCCACGCCACCACACAATCCGGTGCAGGTGATTGCCGTCACCAGCGGGAAGGGTGGCGTCGGCAAGAGCACCATTTCGGTCAACCTGTCCGTGGCCCTGCAGCAGCAGGGCCATAAGGTCATGCTGCTGGATGCCGATCTGGGGCTGGCCAATGTGGACGTGCTGCTCGGCCTGCAGCCCCGCTACAACCTGGGCCATGTGATTGATGGCGTATGCGGTCTGGCCGATACCCTGCTGGACGGACCTTCAGGGATCAAGGTGGTGCCTGCGGCGTCGGGTCGGCAGCAATTGGTGGAGCTGAGTCCGGCCCAGCACCTCGGCCTGATCAACGCCTTTGGTGAACTCGACACCGATGTCGATACCCTGGTCGTGGATACCGCTGCCGGAATTGCCGACGGAGTCACGAGTTTTGTACAGGCGGCCCAGCAGGTTCTCGTGGTGGTTTGCAACGAGCCCTCGTCGATCACCGATGCCTATGCGCTGATCAAGGTGCTGTCCCAGCACCACGGGGTGAACCGGGTCAATGTCGTGGCCAACATGACCCGCAGCCCGACCGAAGGGAAGCAGATTTTCGATCATCTCACGCGCGTAACCGACCGGTTTCTGAGCGTCAACGTCAATTATGTGGGCGCAATTCCCCAGGACGATTGGCTGCGGCGCTCGGTACGCCGCCAGAAGCCCGTGGTCCAGGCCTATCCCGGCAGCCGAGCGGCACTGGCGCTGGTCAAGCTGGCCAGTTCTGTCGGCCGCTGGCCTGCGCCGCAGGGGCCGCGCGGCAATGTGGAATTTTTCGTAGAGCGGCTGGTGAATCCCGGCCTGAGCATGGGCGCGCTGGCGTGAGTGCGCTCGCGGAATACCGGAGAAACGCTCTGGCGCCGCCGGCCGAACTGGTCGAGCAGCACGCGGCCCTGGTACGGCGGATCGCGTTGCACCTGGCCGCGCGCCTGCCGGCGAACGTCGACATTGACGATCTGTGCCAGGCCGGCATGATCGGCCTCCTTGAGGCCGCGCGCAGCTTCGACCCAGGGGCCGGCGCGTCCTTCGAGACCTTTGCTGGAATCCGCATTCGTGGCTCGATGATCGATGAACTGCGGCGCGGCGATTGGGCGCCGCGTTCCGTGCATCGGCGTATGCGCGAGGTGGCTGCCGCGACCCATGCTGTCGAGCAGACACTGGGGCGCGACGCCAGTGAAGCGGAAATCGCCGAGTTTGCCGGGATGACGGTTCAGCAATACCAGAAGACGCTGGCCGACGCGACACGTTGTCAGGTCCTGTCGATGCAGATCGACAATGGCGATGACGAAGAATCCACCATTGACATCGCCGGTCCCGGCAGTGACCCGCTGGCCTCCCTCGAGGAGGGGGATTTTCGTGCCGCGCTGGTCGAAGCCGTCGAAGGCCTGCCGGAGCGGGAAAAACTGGTGCTGTCGCTGTACTACGACGATGAATTGAACTTGAAGGAAATCGGTGCGGTGTTGGGCGTGTCCGAATCGCGGGTTTGCCAGATTCATGGCCAGGCCGTGTTGCGCGTGAAATCCCGCATGGTCAACTGGTCGGGGCGGGAACTTTCCTGAACCGGTCCCAATCAACGAGGCAAGCGAGTCATAAGCATGAACAAGGACTTGAAGTTTTTGGTCGTGGATGATTTCCCGACGATGCGTCGTATCGTCAGGAATCTGCTCAGCGACCTGGGTTATACGAATACGCTCGAGGCCGATGATGGCCAGACGGCATTGCCGATCCTGCGTCAAGGTGGCGTCGATTTCGTGGTGACCGACTGGAACATGCCCGGCATGACCGGCATCGAATTGCTCAGAGCAATCCGGGCAGATCCCCAATTGGCCAGTTTGCCCGTGTTGATGGTGACCGCTGAGGCCAGCCGCGAACAGATCGTGGAGGCCGCCAAGGCCGGCGTCAACGGCTACATCATCAAGCCGTTTACCGCCGCGACCTTGCAGGAAAAACTCGACCGCATCTTTGAGCGCCTGCAAGCCGCAGCCTGATGGCCACCGCTGATCATGCGCCGCTGCTGCTGAGCAACAAGCGCCATTTGCGCCGCCGTCTGCAGGGCATGCTCGACGCATTGGACGCGGGTGACGAGCGCGCCTTTCGCCGACGCTTGGAAAGCCTGCTCAAATGGCGTGAACAGGGCCTGGTTGAAGGCCTGGCCCGGATCACCCGTGGGCTGCGGGCGGCCATGCGCCAGGTAGAGCTGGACAGTCGCCTGGCCCAGGCCGCCGCCAGCGATATACCCGACGCGTGCGCACGGCTGGACGCGGTGATCAAGCTGACCGAGGATGCCGCGCATCGCACGCTCGATTTGGTCGAGCAGGCCCGGGCTCGGGTCATCTTGATCGAGGCCCTGATCCCCTCTGAGGGTGTCAGCGGTGCCTGGGTCGAGGTCGCGGCCCATGCGCACGCCTTGCGTGGCGATATGTCCGCCCTCTCCGAAGCCCAGAGTTATCAAGATTTGTCCGGTCAGATTATTCGTCGGGTTATGACAATCGTCGGCCGCGTGGAGAACGCGCTGGACGATCTGCTCAAGATTGCCGGCATTTCGGTCGATGACCTCGACAGGACCCCCACGCCGGCCGCTGACGGTCTGGAAGGTCCGGCTGTGGCGGGGTTGGAGCGGACCGCAGCGCAGACCCAGGATGATGCCGATGCGCTACTGGCCGATCTGGGTCTATAAGACAGCGCGCATGCTCGCAGTTGGTCCAGGAGACCGAAATGGCTGAGGTGGACAGCGAGATTCTCACCGATTTTCTGGTCGAAGCCAGCGAACTCATCGAAGATCTGGGCGGTCGCCTGGTTGAACTCGAGCAGAACCCCGGTGACGAAGAAATCCTCAACGCCGTATTCCGTGCCTTTCATACGGTGAAGGGCGGTGCCGGGT
>JBFIIN010000397.1:0-3628 GCA_041601225.1 Oceanococcus sp. | reverse complement strand
TTGGTGCGCTGAATTTCCGGCTCGGTATAGCTTGGCCGGGTCTGGAACTCCCGCTCGTCAAAGAGGCGGATACAGATTCCCGGGCCGGTGCGGCCGCACCGACCCTGACGCTGTGCGGCACTGGCCTGGGAGATGGACTCGACGGCAAGGCTTTGTATCTTGGAGCGCGGGTTGTAGCGGGAAATGCGGGCCAGGCCTGTATCGACGACATGGCGGATGCCTGGCACCGTCAATGAGGTTTCGGCGACATTCGTCGATAGAATCAGGCGCCGGCGAGTCCCGCTCGGGGCAAAAATTTTCTGCTGACGGGCGCTGCCCAGGCGGGCGAACAGCGGCAGGATTTCCGCGTCGGAAAACTTACGCAGGGCCGGGTGCTCTGTCAGCACCTGCTGGGCGTCGCGGATTTCGCGTTCGCCCGGCAGGAACGCCAGGATGTCGCCAGGCTCGGTTCGCCAGATTTCCGCCACGGCCTCGGCAAGCGCCTGGTTGAGATCGCGGGCGCCGGGGTCGCGATAACGCAATTCGATCGGATAGCTGCGACCGGGGACTTCAATCACCGGCGCGCCGCCGAAATGTCTGGAAAATTTTTCGGCATCCAGGGTGGCCGAGGTAATGACGATCTTCAGATCGGGCCGCCGGACACGCAGGCGACTGAGATAGCCCAGCAAAAAATCGATATTGAGACTGCGTTCATGCGCTTCGTCAACCATGATGGTGTCGTAGCGCTGCAGGCGCCGGTCGCGCTGCAGCTCGGCCAGCATCACGCCGTCGGTCATCAATTTGATCCGGGTTGCCGCAGAGAGTTCCGCGCGGAAGCGGACCTGCCAGCCCACCAGAGCGCCAACCGGGGTCTTCAGTTCCTGGGCAATTCGTTCGGCCAGCGCACGTGCCGCCAAGCGGCGTGGTTGGGTGTGGGCAATCAGGCCCGCTCGACCGCGGCCGGCTTCCAGACACATTTTCGGCAGCTGCGTGGATTTTCCGGATCCGGTGGCGCCGCACAGGATCGTGACCTGGTGGTTGCGCAGCGCGTCAATGATCTCCGGTCGCGCAGTCGAAACCGGCAGGTCTTCCGGATAGCTGCAGCGCGGAATCGGGAATGGCCAGTCGCTGTCGGCCGGGGAGCGGACGATGCTGATGCCGTTCAGTCGAATTCGGGGTGCACGCGGGCAATAGCGCGATTGGCCCGCAGCGCTGCGTCTTCATCGCTGGCCGAAACGATGGCCGGGTAGTGACTGGGATCGGCATAACGCACGCGCTCAAACGGCGCGCCATCGATCATCAGCAGGCGGCCAATTTCCTTGGCGCGAGACCGGGCCAGGGAAAGATCCCTCATACTGTTTCCCGTGGCCTGGGCGTAGCCGTATATGGTGACTGCCTGATCCGGTTGATCGCGCAGGCGCCGCGCGAGACCGTGCAGTTCTGGCGGTGCGTCCAGAAGGAATCGACTGCCGCCAGCGGGAAAATAGATTGTCAGGGATGCGGGATAATATCCGTCCCTGGGGGGCTCCAGGGGCGCCTCGGTCGGCGCGGACGGCCCGGCAGTCGGCGGCTCGAAAAGTGGTTCATGGTCGTTGTCGGCGTTCATTTCCCCGTGATCAGGGCCTGTGCCGCGACCTGGCGGTGCGGTGTCCGCCTGAGCGCGGTTCGCGGCCGCGGCCCGCGGCATCTCAGCGGCCTCGGATTGGGCGCCCGCGCGGTCTGGCTTTTCTTGCGCGCAGCCCTGCGAGCCCACCAGTACGGACACACTGTTAGGGCACAGGTCACGGTCATTGGGCACGCCGTCCCCATCGCCATCCAGAATTTCGGCCTTGAGCTGCGGGGCAGCCAGGAAAAGAATTGCTGCCGGGACGATCAGACTTCGCATAGCAGGGGATTCGGCATGGACGGAGCGTCATTTTATCCGCTCTCGCGCCGGATTGCTTTTGGCGCAAAACGTTCCAACCATCTAGTCTTGGTGGCATCGGGCAGCGGATCTATCCGGCCGGCAAGGGGAGCCGCGTGAGCAGGCGATTGCGGATGACGGTAGTGGGGGGGCATGCGGAGCTGGCGGCTTCGCGGTCGGACCATGTCTTCGGCGAAGAAGGTGGCAAGTTGGGCCGCTCGCGCGCCTGCGACTGGATTTTGCAAGACGCGCAAAAATATTTGTCAGGCGTGCACGCCGAGATTCGTTTTGTTGACGGCCAGTTTTATCTGGTCGACCGCAGTACCAACGGCACGTTTCTGAATGGCTCGGCCTGCCGGATGGAGTTGAATTGCCCCATTGCCCTGAGAACGGGTGATCGCCTGGGCCTCGGAGATTTACAGATTGAGGTGGAGTTGCTCGAGGATACGGTCGGGACGGCGCGCAGCGCCGGATTGGGCCAGCCCTTGGCAGCTGATTCGGCGCAGCCCTGTGCGGTGGGCCCGGGATCGGTGCAACAGCCGCCCGCGCCGGCCGCGTTGCTGCGTCACCTTGAACAGCTGATGGGGCTGCCGGCGGGCGGCGTGAGTGAGCGCGATGGCCTTGAGTTTCTCGAGAATCTGGCCGGCATTGCCCGCGAGTCTGTGGCTGGACTCGTCGAGGCGCTGGAATCCCGGGCTCGTATCAAGGCTGATTTTCATTCCGCGACCACACAGCTGCGGTTCAGCGAGAACAATCCGTTGAAATTCAGCCCCACCGGTCGTGAGGCGCTGTATAAGCTGCTGATCGAACGGCATGGGGCCTATTTGCGTCCGGCGGAGGCGGTGCGCGAAGGGTTTGCCGATCTGGGCTTGCACGAGCGCGGCATGCTCGCCGGAGCCAAGGCGGCACTTGCGGCACTGGCATACCGACTCGACCCGGTCGCATTCGAACGGCGGGTCGGTCAATCCCATCGCGGATTACGCTGGCTCGCGCGGCAGAGAGTATGGCGGCGCTATAAGGAGTTCTACGATGCGCTCATAGGCCCCTCGCCGGAGGACGTGTATCAGGTGTTTGGCGAAACCTTTGCCCGGCATTACGACGAGGTCCAGCGGGGAAAGTTGCTGTGAATCCGTCAGCCACGGCCCGGCGCGGCTTGCACCCAAATGTGGGCTGGCACACTATGCCATTTCGGAGGTTTGCGGGTCTCCACTTGAGTCGTTTGCACGTGAATGAAGGGAGATAACAATCCATGGTGTCGGAGCAGAGCAGTCGCCATGCCCGTGGTTTGTTCACGACATCGGCAGCACTCACGGATGATGGCTGCGTCCGTGACCACAACGAAGATGCCATTCTTGCACGCCCGGATCTGGGCCTGTGGGTGGTCGCTGACGGAATGGGTGGGCACTCGGCCGGTGATGTGGCCAGCACCATGATCGTCGAGCAACTGGCGACCATGCAACCACAGGTTCATCTCGCCGACACCTGTGACGAAGCTGAACGCATTCTGAACATGGTGAACCAGGAGTTACGCCGCCGGAGCAACGGCGAACAACATCGCATGATGGGCAGTACCGTCATCTTTTACGCTATCGGTGACGGCACCGCCGCCTGCGGCTGGGCCGGGGACAGCCGGGCCTATCGCTGGCGGCGCGGGAAGTTCACCCAGATCAGCCGGGATCACAGCCATGTGGAAGAACTGGTGGCCCGCGGCGAACTCACGCCTGAGCAGGCGGAAAATCATCCACA
>JBFIIN010000396.1:0-3631 GCA_041601225.1 Oceanococcus sp. | reverse complement strand
GAATCAAAATTTCCTTCAAAGCCAGCTCCACCAAGTTCAGGGACTAACTAGATGGTCGCACTTCCTGGCAGCGTGGTCAGGCATTCCCGAGGCCGCTTTGCAGATATCACGGTTTTGGACTACGTAGGTCGCCGGTGGCTCTATTCTGGCAAGGTCTTGCAGGCGATAGCGTTTCTAGAGCCTGCCGCCGCCAGCGTGTCGGCTGATCTCCCGGCCGGCCCCGGACCCGTCCAGGGCTGCACTTATACGCTGCCGTGGCTGGCCGCGGGATTGGGTAATTCCGCCGGGCGCGGCTTGATGCTGGGCCTCGGCGGCGGCGAGGGCGCAATCGCGCTCCTTTACCATTTCCCGGACTTGCGTCTAGACGTCGTAGAAATTGACCCCACGATCATCGATGTCGCAAGAGCTGTGTATCCGCTGCTACAGCATTATGAGCACGGAAAGCGGCTACAGATTCGAACCGGCGACGCGAACCGAATGTTGGCTGAACAGCCAGTCTACGACTTTCTGATTTGTGACATCGATCCGGCTCGAGGTGAAATTTACCCGGATTTGTTAAATCCGAAGTTCATCTCTTCTCTTTTATCGGTAACAGCAAAACTCTGGATCAATGTCATTGACCGCCCAGGGGGAAGAGCAGAAATAACAATCAGTCGAGCGCTGCAGGAAGCTGGTCATCCGGTCGTTCGAATTTTCTCTTGCCAGCCAAATTCCCGTAACCAAATTTTGACCACACAGCCCGTTGATGAGCGGACTCTGCAAAGCTTCGAACCCTATGCCGGAATTGACGGTGGTGGCCCTGAGCTCGCGCGGCGCAGATTCGCCCGCTTGGTTTCCGGCCACTGACGCGCGAATAATCCAAAGATGAAATCCGTACGGCTCGGCAAGCTGCGAATCAACGTTGACCACTTAGTCTGGTACTCGCCAGAGAATACACCTACCGACGCTCAGGATGAGATTAAACCGGGAATCGCCCTGAAAACGACAGATAGTCCGGCATCTCTATGCGTGCAATATGTGAGCATTGAAGCCCGTGACGTTGATTTGGCCATGCTCGACGGGATCTTCAACCTGGAACACTCCAAGCCGACACTGCCAGGCACGGCGTCGGTCGCCTATGCTGAAAAGTTCGATGACGGTCGCAGCTGATCATGAATAGGAAACTGCTCCATGCCGCGATTACTGCCCGCAATTCAGGTGACTCGGCCACAGCTGAAAGTTTAGCGCGGGAAGCCTTGCGCGCACCCGAAGATCAGGCCAGACTTTGCTATGAACTTGGTTTGTGCCGACATATGGCCCGCCAGGTCGAGGCTGCGGCGAACTTGTACCAGCAGGCCTTGCGACTAGACGATAAACCCGCGCGATGGCATTTCAACTTCGGTGCCGCCTTGGCCGAATTGGGGCGATTGAACGATGCCGAGGAAGCGTTCCACGCTTCCGCCAGGCGAGCGCCAGATTGGCCCGACCCGGTCGCCGCGCTGGCAGCACTGCTGGAACAAGCCGGTCGCTTAGACGAGGCGGCTGCCCTGCTGAATACGGTCACGCCATCGGCTATCAGCGTTAACTTGGCGCTGATACAGGCACGTATCCATCGTCGCATTGGAAATCCCGACACAGCGGAAGAGGTTTTGAGGCCGTTTATTAAGAAAGCTGACGTCACATTTCGGGAACGCGAAGCACTATTGTTCGAATGGGCCAGGATTCTCGACGAGAATGGCCAATTCCCGGACGCTTTTCGCGCCTTGGACACCGCGAACCACGTTGGCAAGCATCCATATGACTCCGCCCTGGCTGATCGCCAGTTGAAGGATCTAACGGCGACAGCCGCGCGTTGGAAAGCCTTGTCTGCACAGCCCAAGATCAACCAACATCCAAAAGCTTTGCTTATTGTAGGATTGCCGCGCTCTGGGACGACCTTGCTTCACGAGATGTTGTGCATGCACCCTCAAATACATGGGCGCGGCGAGTCGCCAATTCTGGATTCTCTGGCGCGCTCGCTGTGCACGCCGCATCTTCCAACAATTCGTGCACTAATTTCCTCCCTTGCAGAGGCCGACACCGATGCGCTCTCGAAGCTAACCGCAGCGTATTTTTACGGCGCGCCAGCGACAGTCAATCAATGGGTTGTCGATAAAATGCCGGAGAACTTCTGGTATTTGGGGCTCGCCGCCGCGGTATTGCCAGGCCTGCGTGTTATCCATATGCAGCGCGACCTACGAGATACCGGTTTGTCCTGTTATTTCCAGCCATTCGCGCAGGGGCATGAGTATGCCTTTGATTTGTCCGCGTTTGGACACTATGCAGCCACACAACGACAGGTCATGGAGCAGTGGAAAGCGCAATTGGGCGGTCAAATATGTACCTGTCACTATGAAGAATTGGTAACTAACCCGCAGCAGGTGCTTACCCAATTGTTGGAAAATCTGGAGTTGTCTTGGGATTCAGCTTGCTTGGATTTTCATGCCAAAGAGCAGGCGTCAAGCTATACGGCAAGTTATGCACAAATTCGACAACCGTTGCACACGCAGAGAATCGCCCGCTGGAAGCGCTACTCCGAACAGTTGGCGCCGCTATTTGCAGCGTTAGAAGCCCACACTTCACCTTGCACAGCAGCTGACTTATCCATTTCTTAATATCCGGCAAAGAAAAACCTATGGACATCAAAACTCTGGTTGCTACACCCTGCTATGGGGGTCTGGCTTCAACTGAATATCTCACGAGCATGCTGACGCTGTCTAAAACGGATCTTGTTTTCGATCTGATGACTATAGCCAACGAGAGTTTGGTGTCGCGCGCTCGCAACGCCTGTGTGGCCACTTTCCTGGGTGAGCCGTCATATACCCACTTAATGTTTATCGACAGCGACATTGGTTTCGAGCCAACTGAAATCGGTCGTTTGTTGGCTAAGGAATCGCCAGTAGTCGCTGGGATCTACCCCAAAAAAAAGCGCAATTGGGCTAAGGCGGCCAGGCTCGGTGGTGCAAACGGCGACGAGTTGCAGCACAACAGCTTGGACTATGTTGTAAATGTGCTCGAAGAACAAGAATCTCTGCCGCATGAACATTTCGATGCCCTCGTAACAGATGGTTATATGCGCGTAGCCTATGCTGGCACTGGCTTCATGCTCATTCAGCGCGCAGTGTTCGATCAGCTGCGCGAGGCATTCCCCGAAGATCAATACCTGAATGACGGCGATGGATATGATGATGGTCGTTTAAGTGGAAATTTCTGGAATTTCTTCTCCGCGATGCCTCACCCGAAATCCAAGCGCTTCCTCAGTGAAGATTTCGGATTTTGCTACAAGTGGCGCCAATGTGGCGGCGAGATCTGGGTGAATGCGATCTCGCGCCTGACTCACGTAGGTCGCGCAGTGTATGACGGAGACGCCGGTCGTTTGCGCAAATGATCTCGCCCACCCGCGTCTTCACGCTCTTGGGCTTGTCGCCGTTGGCGTAACCACGCCGATCTTCACTGCGCTCGTAGGCACCAACACCCAGGTGCCGTTCGCGTTCCAGACGCATCGCCTCGTTAATCAGCGCCGCCAGCGCCTGAGGCAAGGCTTCCAGTCCTCGATCAGCTATCAGTTCCACTGCGGACAGCGCTCCACTATCCTGTTCTCGACAGGTCATCT
>JBFIIN010000395.1:0-3649 GCA_041601225.1 Oceanococcus sp. | reverse complement strand
GCGGCAACCGCCTGGGCGAGCTTGTCTTCCGCAAAGCGGGCACGCCCCACCACATGCCCTCGTGCAGCGTTCACCAGGCCAAGGGGATCGCGCATAAGCCAGGTCGCCAAGCCTGGACGGCGCGCGAGTAGGCGCAGGGATGCGCTGGTCAGCGCCTCGGCATAAGGATCATCAAAGATCACCGGACGGTCGATACGCCGATGAATCGCGCGCAGCCCGGCGGCGGCCTCGGCGGTTCGGCTGTACTGATGTGCTTGCATGGATCGGGGATCATCGGCCAAAAACGGTGCGCTGCACAATGGCTGGGTGACCCTGGCTTGCGAGCGTGCCGGCGACGGGGGATCATCGCGGCATCATGGTGATGCGAGAAAGATGATGAGGGTCGTACTCAAATTCCTGGTGCTGAGTCTGGTATGCGGAGCCTTGAGCGCCTGTCTGGACGCGACGGGCAACGGCACAGGGACCTCTGAACCGACCGGGCCTGACGGCAATGGGAATGCGAACGAGGCGCTGTGCGTGGCGTCGGATTGTGGCGAAGTCATTGAGATCGCGACCATTCCCGACGCCGAGAATATCCATTTCACCCCGCAGGGACGATTGTTCGTAACCGGGGGCTCCAATGTCTACGAAATCACCCGGACCGGCGAGCTGGCTTTTACCGCTACGCCACTGGCGGTGGAGACGTGTGGATTCACCGGGATGGCTCAGCGCGGCGAGTTTCTTTACGTGGTTTGCGGCGACGGCCGACTGTTCGGCGCGGAATTGACCGCGACACCTGTGGTCGAGCCCATTTTCCAGATGGAGGGCATGTGTATTGCCAACGGCACCGCGCTGGGGCCGGACGGGAATCTGTATATCGTCGATGAACCGCTGGATCCCAGCTGTCTGCCTGCGGACCCGAAAATCGCCCGGCTCACCGTGGACCCCGCCAATCCTGCGCTCATTCTGGGCCAGGAAACCTGGCTGCAGGGTAGTCCCGCAGGCCTGCTGCCCTTCGGCGGCGATACCACGATGCGCTTTCCCAATGGTCTTGCCGTGCTGGGCAAGCGCTTTTTCGCCACCGACGGCGGCAGCGTGTTCTATGCCGACCTGCTTGAAGACGGTAGCGCGGGGCCGGTCACCCCGATCTATTTCGATGCCACCGCCCATGATGATCTCAGCGTCGCTGGCGAAAGCCTGCTGGTCACCGATTTTTTTGGTGGCCGGATTTTCCAGCTTTCGCTGAGCGGCGAGCTGCTCCAGGAGACCTTGCCGCTGACTTTCGACAGCCCCTCCTCGGTGCAGCTGGCCCGTCCGCCCATGTTCCGGGCTGACGACATCCTGGTCACCGAGAAAGGTCTGCTGCTGGAAGAGAATTTGCCGATTGATGTGCTGAGCCTGTTCCGCCGCGTGGACTAGGCCCGCCGCTGCCGCGACGCTGGAGGGGCGGGGGCACGCGATCCGGGGCCCGTGCCGGCCGCGCGCGACCAAGGCTCGCCATGCCCTTGAGGCGCCGGGTCAGGGTCGACCTGACTAGGAGTTTGGGGGCAGAAACGCAATCGCCTGCGACTTCGCGCTTTGTCTCGGCTCATCGGTTCCTACCGCCCACACTCCTAGGCCTTTTTCGGGGTCACCCACATGTTAATCGTCGCACGGAATACGGCCTCACCCCCCGTATCGCGCACCGTAACCACGGCAGGCAAATCCGTTGGTTGCGACCAGTCGCGGTCCTGATCAACGAGCGCCTCGGCGGTCAGATCCGTCGCCGCTTTTTTCAAGTACTCCACGGTCATGCCCTTGGGAATCCAGCGGTGAGATTTGGGAATACTGACATCGGTGCAGGTACCACCCGCCAATTCCGCCATATTGCACATGGCGATGGCATGCACCGTCCCGATATGGTTATGTACGGCATGACGGTTTTTCATGCTCACGACGGCCCGGCCGGGCTCCAGAGATTCGAACAGCGGCCGGATGCTTTTGAAATAGGGCGCCTTGGTGCATACCGCGCGGCTGAATAACCAGCGTCCGCCGGGCTTCCCGCTCAGCGTCTGGTAAAGCTTCAAGATATCGAAAGCCATTGCTGCATCCTTAATCAGGTGTTCTAGTCGTCGACCGGCCGCTGACGCGCCTCTTTGACCCTTGCCCGGTGCTTCTTGCTATCCACCCGGCGGGCCCGCTGGGACCGACTGGGTCGCGTCGCAACGCGCGCGCGCGGCCGCTCGCGCGCCCTGGCGATCAGCTCCTCAAGCCGGCGCCAAGCCTCGCGGCGGTTGGCTTCCTGGCTGCGGTGTTCATGCGCCTCGATCAGGAGATGGCCATCCCGGGTCAGGCGATTTCCGGCCAGCTGGCGCAGCCGCGTGCGGCTCCAGACATCCAGCTGGGTCAGGCGATCCACAAATACCCGCATCTGGATTGCGGTATTGAGCTTGTTGACGTTCTGTCCGCCCGGTCCCGGCGAGCGAATGCCGCGCAGAACCACGGCGCCCGCCGGCATTGATTTTTCGATCATCGGAATGCCCTAACCGAGACGGAATTGATAGCCTTCCGGCGGTGCCAGCACGCGCGTCGCTGAGCCCAGTTCGCG
The DNA here is from genome assembly GCA_041601225.1 of Oceanococcus sp. GTDB lineage: Bacteria > Pseudomonadota > Gammaproteobacteria > Nevskiales > Oceanococcaceae > JBFIIN01. Next base: position 1,083 of record JBFIIN010000395.1, on the reverse strand, counting down.
CAAGCGCTGCTGCGCGACGACCAGCTTGCGATCAATGTCGTCATCGGACTGATCGGGATCGTGATGAAACAGGTAAAGGGTCTTCACGCCGGCGCGGTGGGCCAGATCCACGACCTGGGTAATCGCCGAGTGGCCCCAGTGGATCTTGGCGGGGTATTCGTCATCCATGTAGGTGCAGTCGGTGATCACCGCCTCGGCGCCGGCCATGAACTCCTGAAGTTGCGTGCGATATTCAGCGTCGAAGTATTCCGTGGAGTCCGGATACAACTCATTGTCTGTGATATAGCACACCGACTCGCCGGCATACTCCACCCGAAATCCCAAACACTGGCCGGGATGGCTGAGCAACATGGTGCGCACACGCAGGCCGTCGATCATGGTCTCGCCCTCGCCCAGATTTCGGTAGCTCACCCGGGCCGCAAATTCACTGACCGTCACGGGGAAGAACACACCGTCCATCTGTGCCGAAATCAGGTCGGCCACACTGTGCTTTTCCTGCGCCGGACCGAGGATCTCGAACTCGTTTCCGCTCATATACAGGGGACCAAAGAAGGGCAAGGCGTTGATGTGGTCCCAATGGGGGTGCGAAATGAATATTTTGGCCTTTATCGCGTCGCGGCCGACATTCAGCAGATGGCGCGCGAGATTCTTGATCCCGGTACCGGCATCGAAGATAAACAACCGCCCATCGTTGAACTCTATGGACACGCAGTTGGTATTGCCGCCGTAACGGATGGAATCCGTACCCGGAACGGGCAAGGTCCCGCGGACGCCCCAGAAAGTGACGATCGCCGACCCTTCCACCAGCTCCGTAATCCGCTCCAGCAACTGACCCCGTTCAGCCACCTTGTTGATATAGCCGTCTGCGCCCAGTTCCAAAGCCCGCCGCCGATCGGCGCCGTAGGGTTTGGCCGAGGCGATAATGATCTTGGTCTTGTTGTAGGCCGGATCGCCGCGCAATTCCGCCAACAGCGTCATGCCATCAACCTCGGGCATCATGATGTCGAGGATGATGCAGTCCGGCGCAAACTCGACAATGCCGGCCAAAGCTTGCCGACTATCCATCTCGACGCGCACCTCATG
>JBFIIN010000394.1:0-3651 GCA_041601225.1 Oceanococcus sp. | reverse complement strand
GCGCCCTGGTCTCGTGGGAGGCGGGCAAGATAGTCGCCGAGGCCGAGGGCGAAGTGCAGGAGATGATCGATATCTGTGAATTTGCGGTCGGTCTTTCGCGTCAGCTTTACGGATTGACCATTGCCAGCGAGCGGCCCGAGCACCGGCTCATGGAGCAATGGCACCCGCTGGGTCCGGTCGCCTGCATCAGTGCATTCAACTTCCCGGTGGCGGTCTGGTCCTGGAATGCCATGCTGGCCCTGGTCTGCGGCAATTCGGTGGTCTGGAAGCCGTCGGAGAAGACGCCGCTGACCGCGCTGGCCTGTCATGCCATCGCCATGCAGGCCGCGGCGGATGTCGGCGATATTCCGGACGGCTTGCTTGCGGTGCTTGTCGGCGGGCGCGAGGTCGGCCAGGCGCTCGCCGAATCCCCAGCTGTGCCGCTGGTCTCGGCAACCGGATCTGAGCGCATGGGCCGCGCCGTGGCGCAGACGGTCGCGGCGCGCCTGGGGCGCAGCTTGTTGGAGCTCGGTGGCAACAACGCGACAATCATCACGCCCAGCGCGGATCTGGAATTGGCGGTGCGCGGCAGCGTGTTCGGCGCGGTGGGTACCTGTGGCCAGCGCTGCACCTCCCTGCGCCGGCTGATCGTGCATGAGTCGATTGCCGATGAGGTCGTGACCCGCATGCGCAAGATCTATGCGGGCCTGCCCATTGGCGACCCGACCCAGGATGGCGTGCTGGTGGGGCCGCTGATCGATGAAGCGGCCTTTGCGGCGATGGAGCGCGCGCTGGCCGCGGCGCGTGAGGCCGGCGGCAGGGTGCATGGGGGTGGTCGGGTGACCGCAGGCGTGCCCGCGGGGGTCTATGTGCAACCCGCGATTGTTGAAATCGACGCGGACGCCAGCGTGCTGCAACAGGAAACCTTTGCGCCAATCCTCTATGTGCTGCGCTACCGCGAACTGGATGAGGCCATAGCGATACAGAACGGCGTGTCGCAGGGCCTGTCCTCGTCAATATTCACCGGGGACGCCCGCGAGGCCGAACAGTTCATTGCGCCGGCGGGTTCGGATTGCGGCATCGCCAATGTGAACATCGGCACCTCCGGTGCCGAAATCGGCGGTGCATTCGGCGGCGAGAAAACCACGGGTGGCGGACGCGAATCGGGCTCGGATGCCTGGAAGTCGTATATGCGACGGGCGACCAATACCGTCAATTACGGATCGACGCTGCCCTTGGCGCAGGGGATACGCTTCGATGTCTGAGCGCGGTGCGCCGCGGGGCAGACCACCACGGCCGCTGCGCGGTCTCGCCACAGGAGTGCTTGTGCCATGACCCGCCACCCATTCAACTGGGAAGATCCCTTCCTGCTCGATGCGCAGTTATCCGATGAGGAGCGCGCCCTGCGCGACGCGGCCCACGATTATTGCCAGTCAGCCCTGATGCCGCGCATCCTGGAAGCCAACCGCCATGAGACTTTTGATCGTGCGGTATTCACCGAAATGGGCGAACTGGGGATGCTGGGCTCCACCCTGCCAACGCGGTACGGCTGCGCCGGTGTCAATCACGTGGCCTATGGTCTGATCGCCCGCGAAGTTGAGCGTGTGGATTCGGGCTACCGGTCCACCATGAGCGTGCAATCCTCGCTGGTGATGTACCCCATCCATGCCTATGGCGATGAAGCCCAGCGTGAGAAATACCTGCCGAAGCTCGCCAGTGGCGAATGGGTAGGCTGCTTCGGCCTGACCGAGCCGAATTCCGGCTCCGACCCCGGATCCATGCGGACCCGGGCCGAGCCGGTCGCCGGCGGCTACCGCATCAATGGCACGAAGATGTGGATCACCAATTCGCCGATTGCCGATATCTGCGTGGTTTGGGCCAAGCTGGATGGTGTGGTGCGCGGCTTCATCGTCGAACGCGGCGATGCTGGCCTGGAAACGCCCAAGATCGAAGGCAAGTTCTCGCTGCGCGCCTCGCCCACCGGCGAGATCGTGCTCAAGGACGTGTTCCTGCCGGCCGAGCGCATGCTGCCCAATGTCAGCGGCATCAAGGGCCCCTTCGGTTGTTTGAACAAGGCGCGCTACGGTATTGCCTGGGGCGCGCTGGGCGCCGCCGAATTCTGCTGGCATGCGGCGCGCCAGTACACGCTGGATCGCGAGCAATTCGGTCGCCCGCTGGCGGCCAATCAGTTGATCCAGCTCAAGCTGGCCAATATGCAGACCGAGATCTCCATCGGCTTGCAGGCCTGTCTGCAGGCCGGGCGTCTCATGGATGACGGGCGCTGCGCGCCCGAGTTGATTTCCCTGATCAAACGCAACTCCTGTGGCAAGGCGCTGGATATCGCCCGCAGCGCGCGGGATATGCATGGCGGCAACGGCATCGCCGATGAGTTTCATGTGATCCGGCACGTGATGAACCTGGAAGCGGTGAATACCTATGAGGGCACCCATGACGTGCATGCGCTGATCCTGGGGCGGGCGCAGACGGGTATCGCGGCGTTCAGCTAGTCGTGGTTCGGCACAAGCGCGCACCATGACCAGTCCCGCCGTCGAGCAGAATTTCCTCGCGGCCGCCCAGGCCGATGCATTCCCCGGCCCCTCGGCGTCCCTGTCGCCCGCCGCGGTGGGCCTGAGCCCCAGCCAGCTGGTTGGGCTTTTCGAATCCCAGGTCCTGTCCCGGCAACTGGATCTGCACAGCCGGCGCATGCAGGCGCGCGGAGAAAGCTTCTACACCATTGGCAGTGCCGGGCACGAGGGCAACGCCGCGGTCGCGGCGGCCTTGCGCGTCACTGACCCGGCCTTTCTGCACTATCGCAGCGGGGCCTTTTTCGTGCAGCGGGCGCGGCAGCTCGCCGGCTCAACGCCGACCTGGGATTTGCTGCTGTCCTTTGCCGCGTCCAGCGAAGACCCGATCGCGGGCGGACGGCACAAGGTGTTTGGCTCCAAAGCACTGACGGTGACGCCGCAAACCAGCACGATCGCTTCTCACCTGCCCAAGGCGGTCGGGGCCGCTTTCAGCCTGGGGCTGAGCAAGCGACTGGGCACGACCGGCGATTGGCCCGGCGACAGCGTGGTGCTCTGCAGTTTCGGCGATGCCTCGTTCAATCATTCCACGGCCCAGGGGGCCCTGAACACCGCGGCCTGGACGGCCTATCAGGGTACGCCGCTGCCCCTGATCTTTGTTTGCGAGGACAATGGCATCGGCATTTCGGTCCCCACTCCGGCGGGCTGGATAGCCGCAGCGGCCAGCCAGCGTCCGGGCCTGCATTACCTGGCCGCCGATGGGCTGGATCTGCTGGACTGCTACCGCGCCGCGACTGCGGCCGTGCAGATTGCGCGGCGTCAGAAGCAGCCGGTGTTCCTGCATCTGGCTTGTGTACGCCTGCTCGGACATGCCGGCTCGGACGCCCAGCAGTCGTATCTGAGCCCCAGGCAAATTGCGGCCGACGAGGCGCGCGACCCCTTGCTGTACAGCGCCGGCTTGTTGCGCGCCCATGACATCCTGAGTTGCATGCAGATTCGCGACCTGTACGAGTCCACCGGCAGCCGGGTCGCGGCGGCGGCCGCGGTGGCGGTGCGCCGCCCCAAGCTCACCACGGCCGCACAGATTATGCGCAGCATCGTGCCGCCACCGCGGACGCTGGCTGCGCGCGGCGATGTCGACCTGCCCATT
>JBFIIN010000393.1:0-3652 GCA_041601225.1 Oceanococcus sp. | reverse complement strand
CCGCCGCTTGTAATTGTCGGCTTGCAGCAGAAAACTCAGCGGAACCTCGAACACTTCCCCCACCTCGAAGGATTCGCCGTGATATTCAGCGTTTTCGTCGACCAGGCCGACCACCGGAGTCACCCGATAGCGGGAAATGGTCGGGTAATCGTCGAGAAAGCCGATGATCTCGACCGCGTCGTCCGCCAGACCAATTTCCTCATTGGCCTCGCGCAAGGCGGTCCCGACCGGGAACACATCCTCGGGGTCAGCGCGACCGCCCGGAAAGCTGATCTGACCGCTGTGGGAGCTCAGTTCCTGGGAGCGGACGGTGAGAATCAGTCGTGGCCCGTTGGCGGTACAGCGGATGGGCACCAGCACCGCGGCAGGCCGCAGACGACCGAACCAGCCGCCCTCGACGGCGCGGTCCAGGCCGAGCGGCAACTCAAGCCGCGTTACCGGACGAGGGTCTCCCGGCGAGGTGTGCGCAAGCGCGTCGCGCAGGCGTTCGGCAAGTTGTGACGGATTCAGCGCTGGATCTCCATCGGCGACACGCGCTCTGAGCGTCGCGTATCCTTCCTGTAACGACCGGGGTCTTGTCACGCTCGACAAGGCGCGGCACAGCCACAGTATTCCTCAAATCAGACCACACGTCATGGATCGAAAACAATTCACGCTGGAATTCTGCCGGCGGATTCCACATTCGGCTGAACTGGGAATGGCTGCTGAAATGCCGGAATCCGAGCGGAGCTGCATGCGCCTGACGGCCGGTGACCATCTGCTGGGCGATGCCGCGCGCGGCCTGATTCACACGGCCGCGGTGAGTTCCCTGCTCGACACCGTGTGCGGCATGGCGGCCGTTTCCGCCCTCCCCCGGCCCGGCCCTGTCGCGACCCTGGATCTGCGCGTGGACTTCTTGCGCCCTGCAAGCATCGCCCTGGATGTGCTGGCGGAAGCCGAATGCTTTCGGCTCACCCGCCGGATCGCCTTCATTCGCGCCTGGGCTTGGCAAACCGACCCCCAACACCCGGTAGCCACGGCGCACGCGGCATTCGTGTATAGCGCGCGGCGCGGCCGCTCGTGAAGCGTTTCGTCCGCTTGGCCGAACTGCGCGCGAACGGCTGCGTTGAGCAGTTGCCGGAGCTGATTCCCTACGCGCAGTGGCTTGGCCTTGAGGTTAGCGAGAGCAATCAGGAGCTGAAGTTCCGCCTTGCCCATCGTCCAGGACACATCGGCAATCCGGCCTTGCCGGCCATTCACGGCGGGGTTCTGGCCGGATTCATGGAAAATGCCGGGCTTCTGGCGCTGATCTGGCGCGATGCGCCAAGACGGATTCCCAAGACCGTGGATTTTTCCATCGACTATCTCAGTTCGGCCGGCCCCACCGATTGCTTTGCGCGCTGTGAGATCACCCGCATGGGCAGCCGCATTGCCCAGTGCCAGTTGCGTTGCTGGCAGGCAGATGAACAACAGCCGGTGGCGATTGCCCGCGCGCATTTTTTACTCGAGTCGCCGAGCGGTGGCTGAATTGACCTGGGCCAGCGCTGAAGTCGCGATTCAGCTGGCCGCCAATGACCCCGCCTGGCATTACCTCCGCGACCCGGAGCCGGCGCCAGGGTCAAGCGCCCGGTTCGTCCTGCGGCGCGAAAGGGGTCGGCTGGAGCTTGCCGAGCCTGCTGGTCGCCGACGGGCTCTGTGCCTAGATTTCCACAGCGCCGATATTCACCGGCGCGCAGCTGCGGGCCGTCGACAGCCCCTGGCCCGGGCCCTGGGGCTGCACCGGACGGCGAATCTGCGGATTATCGACGGCACGGCGGGCCTGGGCCGTGATGCCGCCGTGCTGGCCCGGCTCGGCGCCCAGGTGCTTATGTACGAGCGCTCGCCGATACTGGCTGCCCTGCTCGCCGACGCCCTGAGACGCGCGCCAGAGCTGGACCAGAACTTGTCCTTGCAGGCCGCAGACGCCCGTGAAGCCAGCTGGGACAGCTGCGAGGCGGTTTATCTCGATCCGATGTTTCCGGCTACCGGAAAAACCGCGCAACCCGGGCGTGAGATGCAATACCTGCGCGGCCTGCTCGGAAGCCGCGATGACTTTGCGATCCTGTGGCAGAGCGCGTGGGCCGCGCGCCCACCGCGTATTGTCCTCAAGCAAGGCGCGCATAAACAAATGCCATTCCTGCCCCCGGCGGATTTTCGACAGGGTGGTGGCCGGGCGGTGTATTTGGGTTTCCTGCCTCAATCACACACGCGCAGATCCTGCGCGTAGCGCTCAGCATTGAGCACATAAACCTGGGCGGAGGCGGCCAGGAGCTTGCGCTGCCCGTCATTCAGCTCCCGGACGACCTTCCCGGGCGCACCCATGACCAGCGAGTTGTCGGGAATCTCCCGGCCTTCGGGAATCAGCGCTCCGGCGCCGATTATGCAATTCTGGCCAATGCGGGCGCCATTGAGGACCACGGCCTGAATCCCGATCAGACTCCCATCGCCCACCGTGCAACCGTGCAGCATGGCCTGATGCCCTACCGTGACGTCAGCCCCCAGGACCAGCGGAAAACCCGGATCGGCATGCAGCACGGCACCATCCTGGACGTTACTTCGCGCACCCACGGTAATCCAGTCGTTGTCGCCGCGTATCACCGCCTGGAACCAGACACTGGCCTGTTCCTCTAAGATGACTGTTCCGATTACGCTCGCATTGGGTGCCACATAGCTGCTGGCATGCAGCTTGGGGCGACGCTCGCCCAGTTCATAAATCATGTTGAAAATTCTCCAATATTCCGTATCAGATTCCCAAGAAGCCGGACATGCCGCAGCGAAAAGTGCCGCAGCTTACCTCACAAGCCTCGTCCGCCTCGTAGGCGATTCCTTGTGTGCGGCTCAGCGGCGCACTGGCCGGCGGTCCGGACGGCAGCTCACGGCCAGTCTCTTCGCCTTCCTCGGACTTGCGCTGCTGCTCGGCGCATGTGGCCAGGAAGATTCCGGTCCGCAACTTGCGCGCCTGCCCTCTGATGCCAGAATTCTGGCCTTTGGAGACAGCCTGACGGCGGGCACCGGAGCCACCAGATCGGCCGACGCCTATCCGCAGGTACTGGCCGGGCTGATTGACCGCGAGGTCATCAATGTCTCCCGACCAGGCGATACCACGGCTGACGCACTCCTGAAGTTGCCGCAAGCCCTGCGGGAGCTCAATCCGGACCTGCTGCTGTTGTGCATAGGTGGCAACGATATACTGCAGAAATGGCCGCAGGCGAAAACCAAAGCCAATATCCGCGAACTCATTGGCCTGGCCCAGGCCCAGGGTGTTCAGAGTGTGCTCATCGGCGTGCCGGCGCCGAAACTGTTCGGCCTGAGCGCACACCCACTGTACGCAGAGATCGCCACAGAACTGGACCTGCCGCTCGAGGGCAAGGCCCTGGCCGGCATCTTGAGCGATGCCGATACCAAGTCGGACCTCATCCATCCGAATTCCCGGGGCTATCGGGTGCTCGCCGAAGCCGTCGCGGCGTTGTTGAAGCGCGCGGGAGCGATACCTTAGCCTGAATCCGTCACGAGCCCGCGTCTCCGGCTCCGACATGGGCGCCAGCCTTCCTGCTGGTTATTTTTTGACCAGTTAGGCATGGTGAATGGCGGGTTTCACGGATTCGACGCGCACGCCCCCTTACCCCCATTGTTT
>JBFIIN010000392.1:0-3674 GCA_041601225.1 Oceanococcus sp. | reverse complement strand
GGTCTGGTTGCGATGAAATTCCAGGATGCGCCGAAATTCCAGGGGATCCTTGGTATAGGTCAGCTCGGCGGCGCGCGGGAAATGGAGATCCTGCAGACGGGACACCCAGAAGCGCAGTGCGGCGGCCCGCAGTTTGCCGTTCCAGTGCGCGCGCTCCAGGTCGCTGGGCACGCGCTCGGCCACATAGGCCGCCACCAGGGCGGTATAGGCGGGCATGTCCAGACTGCCCCGCGCATTGATCGCCCAATCATTGACCAGCACCGCCAGATCGTAAATCCAGGCATCGGTGCAGGCGTAATAGAAGTCGATCAGGCCGGTCAGACGGCCGCGGTCAAACAAGGCGTTGTCGCGAAACAGATCGGCGTGGATCACACCACCTGGCAGATCAATGCGCGCGGCGTCGCGCTGGTAGGCCAATTCGTCGCGCAACAGCTCACGATCCGCCGGCGCCAGATGGGCATCCAGATCCCCGGCCACGGTTTCCCACCAGCGCGCCCCGCGGCAGTTGGCGCGGCGACCGGCATAACCGCGACCCACCATATGCATGCGCGCCATAACGGTCGCGACCTGCGCGCATTGTTCCGGCGTGGGCAGCTCCACCCCCGCACCGGACAGCCGCTCGACCAGCGCCGCCGGGCGACCGTTGAGTTCGCGCAAGGCGTGCCCATCCCGGCCAGGCTGTGGACGCGCACTGGGAATGCCGCCATCGGCGAGGTGCCTCATCACCCCAAGGAAAAACGGCAAGCCCGCGAACTCGGTGCGCTCAAACAGGGTGAGCACGAAGCGCCCGGAATCGGTATCCACGAAATAGTTCGTGTTTTCGATACCTTCTTCGATTCCACGAAATGCCTGCAGCGAGCCGACCGCATACTGGCGCAGGAACTCGTTGAGCTGGGGCTCGGAAACGACTGTAAATACGCTCATGCGCGCGGGGTCCGGCGGCCAGGACGTTGGCGGGGCCGCCATGATAGCCATGGCTCGGATGGCGGCCAACTGGCCGGCCGGCGACTACCGCCGCCAGAAAGCCGGGCTGAGGATGGCCAGCAGGGTGAAAATCTCCAGCCGCCCCAACAGCATGGCGAATACGAGCACCCACTTGGCCAGGCTGTTCAGACCCGAGAAGTTGGCCGCCACATCACCCAGGCCAGGCCCCAGATTGTTCAGACAGGCCGCGACCGCCGAGAAGGCCGTGACCTGATCCAGGCCGGTCGCCATCAGCACCAGCAGCATAAGCGCAAAGACCCCGACATAAGCCGAGAAAAAGCCCCAGACCGCCTCAATCACGTGGTTGCTCACGGTGCGATCACCGAGCTTTACCGGAATTTCCGCTGCGGGGTGCACCAGGCGGGTGATCTCGCGCAGCCCCTGCTTCAGCAGCAGCAACATGCGAATTACCTTGATTCCGCCGGCGGTCGATCCCGCACACCCGCCGACAAAACTGGCAAACAGCAGGATGACCGGTATGAAGCTCGGCCAGGCTGCATAGGGCGCACTCGCGAAACCGGTCGTGGTACCGATGGAAACGGCCTGAAAGGCCGCCTTCAAAATCGCCTCATCCGGTGCGAAGTAGACGCCCAGCACCCACAGCGCATAGGCCACAATCGCCGTGAGCAGGCCCATCAGACCCAGCAAGCCGAGAAATTCGGGATCGCGCAGGTAAACCATCAGATTGGCGTTGCGCCAGGCCGCGAAATGCAGAGCGAAATTCGCCGCCGCCACCAGCATGAATACGATGGCGATCACTTCGATCAGGGGATTTTCGAAGTATGCAATGCTCAGATCATGGGTCGAGAATCCGCCGATGGCCACCGTGGAGAATGCGTGGCCCACCGCATCGAATACAGACATCCCCGCCAGCCAGTAGCTGGCACCGCAAGCAATCGTGAGCCCCAGGTAAATGAACCAAAGGGCCTTGGCCGTTTCGGTAATCCGCGGCGTGAGTTTGTTGTCCTTGATCGGACCCGGCGTTTCGGCGCGGTAGAGCTGCATGCCGCCTACGCCCAGCATCGGCAAGATGGCCACCGCCAACACAATGATGCCCATTCCACCGAGCCATTGCAGCTGCTGTCGGTAATACAGAATGCCGCGGGGCAGTTCATCGATGCCCACGAAAATCGTCGCTCCAGTCGTGGTCAGGCCGGAGATCGATTCAAAGACCGCATCGGTGACACTGAGTTCGGGGGCTTCGCTGACGAACAGCGGAATCGCACCGAACAGGCCCAATACGATCCAGAACAGACAGACGATCAGAAAACCATCGCGCAGCTTCAGGTCACGACGGTCGTTGCGCACCGGCAGCCAGATCAGTGCGCCCGTGACCAGGGTGATCAGGAACGCATCAACAAACGCGGACAACGGCTCATGGAAGAACCACGCCACGGCCATCGGCGGCAACATCGAGGTGCTGAATATCATCAGCAGCACACCGAGCACCCGCTGCACCGGCACGAAATTGTGCTTCACAGGAATGTTAATCCCACCTGAAACAAGCGCTCGACATCCGCGGTGTATTTCTTGTCCACCATGAACAGGATGACGTGATCCTCGGATTCGATCACGGTGTCATGGTGGGCGATGATGACCTGATCGCCGCGCACGATCGCGCCGATCGTGGTGGACTGCGGCAGCTTGATTTCATCAATCCGGCGCCCGACCACACGTGAATTGTTGCGATCGCCGTGAGCCACGGCTTCGATCGCCTCGGCGGCGCCCCGCCGCAGGCTATGAACACGGACCACATCGCCACGGCGCACATGTGCGAGAAGGGCGCTGACCGTCGATTGCTGCGGCGAGATCGCGATATCGATCACGCCTCCCTCGACCAGATCCACATAGGCCAGGCGGTTGATCAGCGCCAGTGCCTTGCGCGCGCCCATGCGCTTGGCGAGCATAGCCGACAGAATATTGGCCTCATCATCATTGGTGATGGCGCAAAATACATCGGCATGCTCGATATTTTCTTCCAGCATCAGGCCTTCATTGGCCGCGTCGCCGACCAGCACGATCGTGTTGCTGAGTTTCTCCGAAAGATAGCGCGCGCGATCCCGACTGCGCTCAATCAACTTCACCCGGCAGCGGTTTTCCAGCGCCTTGGCCAGCCGGTAGCCGATATTTCCGCCCCCGGCCAGAACCACCCGCTTGACCGGCTGATCGATGCGCCGCAACTCACCGATAACCTTGGAGATGTCGGCGGTCGCCGCGACAAAGAACACTTCATCCTCAGCCTCGATGACCGTATCGCCTTCCGGCGTGATGGGTTTTCCTCGGCGGTAAATCGCCGCCACCCGGCTGTCCACACCCGGTATGTGCATGGGCAGTTCGCGCAATTCCTGACCAACCAGCGGACCGCCGTAGTAGGCCTTGACGCCGACCAAACGCACCCGGCCCTCCGCGAAATCCACCACCTGCAGGGCGCCGGGATATTCAATCAGACGGGTGATGTAATCGGTGACCAATTGCTCGGGGCTGATCTGCATATCGACCGGCAGCGCATCCTGGGCGAACAGCGTGCCGCTTTCGCGCAGATACTCCGCCGCCCGGACCCGGGCAATCTTGGTCGGCGTATGGAACACCGTGTAAGCCACCTGACAGGCCACCATGTTGGTCTCATCACTGTCGGTTACGGCGATCACCATATCGGCGTCGTCGGCGCCCGCCCGGCGCAGCACTTCCGG
>JBFIIN010000391.1:0-3706 GCA_041601225.1 Oceanococcus sp. | reverse complement strand
TGAAACCGCGTTTGGCACAGGCCCGCGGCGCGCAGGCTGGTGTTCGGGCTATCGTGCAAAGCTTGATCGCCTGGATCGTCGCCAACCCGGACTGGGCGCGCTTCGTTTATAACGTCAGCGAAATAAGCGTTCGCGACCACGCCAGTTCGCAATTGCAGGCTGTGAATGAGGAATACATGAATCTGCTGCATGGCTACTTCGGCCCGGATATCCAGGCGGGTGTGCTGCGCAGGCTGCCCCTGGCGGTGTACCCCGCGCTGGTGGTCGGGCCGGTGCATGACTACGCGCGGCGCTGGCTAAATGGTCACGCGACGCCGGCCTTGGCCGAACTGGAGTCGGTATTCGTTGATGCCGCGTGGCAGGCGGTACGCAAACAGCCAGCCAAGGGGCGCGGTAAATGACCGAGCCCGCTTTTGAGCGTTTGATTTTTATCGGCCGTTTTCAACCCTTTCATCATGGTCACATGGCGGTTCTGCAAGCCGCCCTGGCCCGCGCGCAGCGGGTGTCCGTGGTGCTCGGCTCAGCCAATCAGGCCCGCTCGGTGCGCAATGTCTGGAACGAAGCCGAACGGGAACAGATGATCCGGGCGGCGGTAGACGAGGATCAGGCGCGGCGTCTGGAATTTGCCGCCGTGCCCGACATCCTGTATGCCGAAGAGGTGTGGGAGCGCCTGGTGCGCGCCGCCATCGTCCAGCATCCGCCGGCCGCGCGCACGGGCCTGATCGGGCATAGCAAGGACCCGACCTCCTACTATCTGGAAGTCTTCCCGGAATGGCCCTATGTGGCCTTGCCCAATCACCGCGGCCTGCATGCCACGGCCATTCGCGAGCGCCTGCTGGCAGCGGGGCCGGCCGGGGCCGGCGCCGTGCTTGATGGCGAACTGGTGGAGCATGTGCCCGCGGGTGTGCGCGCCTGGTTGCATGAGTTCGTCCGCGGCGCCGGATTTGCGCAGGTCTGCGAGGAATTCCGGGTCGTGCAGGAATTCCGTCAGGACTGGGCGGATGCGCCCTATCCCCCGCTATTCGTCACCGCCGATGCGCTGATCCAGCACGATGACCATATCCTGCTGATCCGCCGCGGGCGCGCGCCAGGCGCCGGCTTGCTGGCGCTGCCGGGTGGTTTTCTCGATGTCGGGGAACGAATCGAAGCGGCCTGCCGGCGCGAACTGCAGGAGGAAACCGGCCTGGATCTGGCGCAGCAGCCGCATGAGCTGGTGCTGCACAAGGTCTTTGATGATCCGCAGCGCGCGGCGCGCGGGCGCATGATTACTCATGGCTTTCATTATCGGCTGGATCCGGCGCAGCCGCGCCCCGCGGTCCGCGGTGGAGATGATGCGGCCCTCGCCCAATGGTTGGCGATAGACAGCCTGTCCGGGGCGGAGTTTTTCGAAGATCACTACATGATCATTCAAAATTTGCTGGATTTGTATTGACCACAACAGGGGCGGACCAATGAGCGTCAGCGACAAGATCACGGTGGAACGCGACGGCCACGTGCTGAAGGTCGGCTTGAATCGTCCGGCCAGAATGAATGCCTTCGACCCGGAGATGTTTCATGCCATTGCGCGCGCCTATGGGGAACTGGATAGCGATCCCGAACTGCGCTGCGGATTGCTCTGGGCCGCCGGCGACAACTTCACCGCCGGCCTGGATCTGCCGCAATGGGTCGCGGGATTTTCGCGGGGCAGCTGGCCGGAGCTGGCGCCGGAAGAACGCGATCCCTTTGGCCTGGACCCACAGCGGCGGGTCAGCAAGCCGGTGGTCGTGGCTTTCCAGGGCCTGTGTTACACGGTGGGCATCGAGCTGGCCCTGGCCGCCGATATTCGCGTTGCCGCAGCCGGCACCCGCTTTGGCCAGATTGAGGTCAAGCGCGGTATCTATCCCATCGGTGGGGCGACCATTCGCTTCGTCCAGGAATTCGGCTGGGGCAATGCCATGCGTTATCTGCTTACCGGCGATGAATTTTCCGCGGCCGAGGCGCAGCGCATCGGTTTCGTACAGGAAGTCGTTGACGATGGGCAGCAGCTGGCCCGCGCCCTGGAAATCGCCAAGCGGGTGGCGGCCCAGGCGCCCCTGGCCGTCGCCGCGACACTGCGCTCGGCCCGGCATGCACAGCTGGCCGGCCAGGCCGCGGAAATCGCAGCACTATTACCCAACTTGCAGGAATTGATGCGCAGCGAAGACGTGCAGGAAGGAGTGCGTTCGTTCATGGAACGACGCCCCGCCCAGTTCAAGGGGCGCTGATTTGCAACAGCTTGGCGGCGAGTTGTTCACCCCAGCGCCGGCAGCCGCTCGCCGATGGATGGTAGCCATCGCGGCATAGGTCATCAGCAGCCAGGCGCTGGCTCAGGGCCAGATGGTCGGTCCGCGGACTGTGGGCGCAAAGCCTCTGTAAATCGCCATCCAACAGGCGTGCACGCGCGCCGACAATCTGCCGCAGCGGTTGCGGTACTGCGGTGAACTTCTGCATTGGTGGAACGCCGGCGCACAGGGTGGCGCGCCGCAGCTGGGGCTGCATGTCTTGTAACAGGCCTTGAAATTCTCGCCGCCAGTGCTGGCGTGGCGTCAGACCCGTCGTGTCATTGACCCCCAGCACGATGACCAGGTAGTCCGGCTGCCAGGCCATGGCTTGCTTCGCCAACGTTTGGCGGCAGGCAGCCAGGCGAATGCCATTTTCGCCGACAGCCAGCCAGTCGATACGGGCACCAGTCTGGGCAGCCAGGGCGGTTGCGATCTGGCCGGTCAGCCCCTGCTGGTGATTCTCGACCCCGACGCCAGCGACCGGCGACTCCCCAAGCACGGCCAAACGGGCGCGATGGGTTCCATCGCCAACCCGGCCCTGTGTTGGCCCGGCCGCGGGAGGCAGCTTTACAGCCCGGTGTCGCGCCCACCAGCCCTGAGCTGCCCAGATCGGGAGGGTTGGCAGGGCGCCGTACCAGATTAGGGTCGCGTTCATACAGGTCTTTGGGGGCAGGTCAGCGCCTAGTGTGCAAAGACCGGCCCACCGACAGCAACTCGGTGGGCAAATCGCGCTACCCTTAACGACTGCTTGGTGGGGATGGCAAGACATGCAGCAACTGTCGGGACTGGATACGGTATTTCTGAACCTGGAAACACGCGCTTGCCCCATGCATGTGGGCGGGTTGGCGATTCTGGATCCAAAGACTGCGGCGGACGGATTCGGCTTTGACACCGTCATGGCGCACGTTGAACAGCGCCTGCATCTGGTCCCGGCGTTTCGCCGGCGGCTGGTGACTTCGCCGCTGAATCTGGACATGCCCTATTGGATTGAAGATCCCGACTTCGACCTGGAAAACCATGTGCGGCATAGGGCGTTGCCCAGGCCAGGCAACGCCGAGCAACTGGCTGCGCTGGTTTGTGAGATCGTGAGCATGCCTCTGGATCGGAGCCTGCCGCTATGGCGTTTCTATTTTGTGGAAGGCCTCAAGGGCGGCAAGGTTGCACTGATAACCAAGATGCATCACGCCTGCATTGATGGGGTGTCCGGGGCGGAAGTCATGTCCAGCGTTCTGGACCTGAGCCCCGAGCCCAGGCAGTATCCGCCGTCCGCCAAAGTTTGGCAGCCCGAGGACATGCCATCGCCGCTGGACCTGGGTCTGGCAACGGCCAAGGCCCTGGCGCGGCAGCCCCTGGAGGCGGTGCGCCTCGCCAGTGAAACCCTGCCGGCCCTGTTCAGCGCCGGGCGC
>JBFIIN010000390.1:0-3725 GCA_041601225.1 Oceanococcus sp. | reverse complement strand
GTATTACCTGCCGCTGTTCTATGAGGAGACCGCGGGCCTGCTCGACTATCTGCCACCCCAGGCGCCGGTTCTGTTTGCAGGCGCCGACGATCTGCTAGGCGGGCTCTGGGACGAGATCAACGAGCGCTACGAGCAACGGCGCCACGATGTTACGCGCCCCCTGTTGCGGCCGGACGAGGTGTTTTTCGAACCATTGCAGCTCACGACAGCCTGCACTCAGCGCGGGCTGGCCCGCATTCCTATGCTTGAGGAACTGCCGGCCCAGCCCATCCTGCAACTGGCGGACCTGCTGGCCACGCAGGAGGCGAATCAGCGGCTGCTGTTCGTGGCGGCCTCCGATGGTCGCCGCGAACAGATCATGGACCAGCTGCAAGCCCTGGGCGTAACGCCCAAGCGCTACGCCACCTGGCCCGAGTTCCTGGTGGACCAGGCAGCCATTGGCCTGACCGTCGGCGCCCTGGAGCACGGTGTCGAGCTGACCGAACCCAGCCTGCGCGTGGTCACCGAAGCCGAGCTGTTTGGCCAGCGCCCGCCCGTACAGCGTCGCCGCAAGGCCGCCCGGGACGCGGAAAACTTGCTCAAAGATCTGTCGGATCTGCAGATCGGGGCTCCGGTGGTGCATCGCGATCACGGCGTCGCCTTGTATCAGGGGCTGACCCACCTTACGGCTGGCGGCGTCGAACAGGAGTTCCTGCTCCTGGAGTTTCGCGGTGGCGACAAGATCTATGTGCCGGTCACCAATCTGCATTTGGTGCACCGCTACAGCGGCATCGACTCCGAGCATCCGCCCTTGCATGCGCTGGGCTCGGAGCGCTGGCAGAAAATTCGCGACCGCGCCGCCAAACGCATCCGCGATGTGGCCGCCGAAATCCTGGAAATTCACGCTCGCCGTGCCGCCAGGCCGGGCATCTCCATGCGCTGCGATCCAGCGGAATATCAGCGCTTTTGCGACGGTTTCCCGTTTACCGAGACCCCCGACCAGGCCGCGGCCATAGAACAGGTCCTCAGCGATCTGGCCAAGGCCAGCCCCATGGATCGGCTGGTCTGTGGCGATGTCGGCTTCGGCAAGACCGAGGTCGCCCTGCGCGCGGCATTTGTCGCCGTGCAGGCCGGCCAGCAAGTCTGCGTTCTGGCCCCCACCACCCTGCTCGCGCGGCAACACCTGCAAACCTTTGCCGATCGCTTTGCCGATTGGCCGGTGCGCATTGCGGGCATGTCGCGGCTGGAGACCGGCAAGGAGCAGAAAGGCATCCTGGATGATCTCGCCCAGGGCAAGGTCGATGTCATCGTCGGCACCCATCGCCTGCTCCAGCCCGACATCAAGTTTCAGGGTCTGGGGCTGGTGATCATCGACGAGGAACACCGCTTCGGTGTGCGTCACAAGGAGCGCATGAAAGAACTGCGCGCCGAGGTTGACCTGCTGACCCTGACCGCGACGCCCATCCCGCGCACCCTGAACATGGGACTGACCGGTTTGCGCGACATGTCGGTCATCGCGACCCCACCGACCCGGCGCCTGGCGATCAAGACCTTTGTCGGCGAATGGAACGCCGAGATCCTGCGCGAGGCCTGCCAGCGCGAGATCAAGCGTGGCGGACAAATCTATTTCCTGCATAACCGGGTGCAGGACATTGGCCGGATTGCCCGCGAAATTGGCGAGATCGTGCCGCAGGCGCGGGTGCGTATCGCCCATGGTCAGATGCACGAGCGTGAGCTGGAACAGGTGATGCTCGATTTCTACCACAATCGCTTCAATTTGCTGGTCTGCACCACGATTATTGAAAGCGGCATCGACGTGCCGAACGCCAATACCATCATCATCAACCGCGCCGACCGGCTGGGCCTGGCCCAGCTGCATCAATTGCGCGGGCGGGTCGGCCGCTCGCATCACCGCGCCTATGCCCACCTGCTGGTCGCCGACAGGAGCGTGTTGACCAAGGATGCCGAGCAGCGACTGGCCGCCGTTGAAGCCATGGGTGAACTGGGCGCGGGCTTTCAGCTGGCGACTCATGATCTTGAAATTCGCGGTGCTGGCGAACTGCTCGGCGAAGATCAGAGCGGCCAGATTCAGGAACTGGGGTTCACCCTCTACGCGGAAATGCTCAATCGCGCTGTTCGCGCCCTGGAACGCGGTGAACTGGATCTGGCGGCCGAAGCCTCCAGCGCGGTCGAGATCGATCTGAACGAAACCGCCCTGCTTCCGGAAGACTACATTGGCGACATCAATGCGCGACTGATCCTGTACAAGCGCATCAGCAACGCCGAGTCCGAGGATGAACTGCGCGATATCCAGATTGAATTGATCGACCGCTTCGGTCTGCTGCCCGAAGCCACGCGCAATCTGCTGGCGATCCAGCGCTTGCGCCTGGCCGCGGCGCCGCTGAAATTGCGTCGCGCCGAAGCCGGGCCGGACGGTGCCCGCATCCTGTTTCACCAACACAGTCAGATCGATCCCCAGGCCCTGGTGCGCCTGATTCAGAGTGACCCACGCCGCTACAAGTTGCAGGGCCAACAACGCCTGGATCTGAAAGCCGAACTAAAAACCGTAGAATCGCGGTGTTCAGCGCTGCAGACCCTATTCGCCAAGCTGCTCCCGACCACCGCCAAGGAACATGCGGCATGAATCGATTGCACATCCTGACCCTCGCCTTGCTGATAGCGCCCCTGTGCCAGGCTCAGCAGACGGAACCGGAAGCCTGGCTCCGTCTGGATGTTGTCGTATTCAAGCGCAGCCTCGCCGCACCGGTCAGCTATGACGATGCCTGGGCCTTTCAGGCCCTGGACCTGACCGGCGTTGTGGATATCGCCGATCCGGTGGCGCTAACCGCCGCCAGCGTTTATGCCTACGATGATGGTCACTCGCTGCTGTCCGCCCATGCCCGCCAACTGGATGGGCACGGCAGCTACCAAGTCATGGTTGTCCGCGCATTCCTGTTCCCGCCCAGGCAGCGTGAACATGCACCTCGATTTCGCCTGCATGACGGCCAGGCGCTGACCCTGAACGAAGCGCCGCGGCCGGACTACTCCAACTACGCTTGGCTGGCCCGGGACGCGCAGAACTACGACATCGGCGCGCCGCCGGTTTATCTGGATCGCCTGGACGGCGTGATCAGCGCCTATCGCGAACGCTATCTGCATATCAGCGTGGATCTGAATCTTGTTGAGCCACTGGCCGGCATCCCAGCCCGTTACGATGCCTATGACGAACGCCCGCAATTCGCGCGCACCGATGTACAGAGCTACCGCCTTACAGCCTCGCGCCGGGTCAAAACCGAAACCATTCATTATTTTGATCATCCGCGCTTTGGGATGCTGGCCCAACTGACCTGGATTCCCGTCGCGGAACTTCCTCCTGAACTCAGCGCCCATACTGACAGCCCGCAGCCATGAGATTTATTGCGATAGTAAGCAGCTTCGCGCTACTTTCCGCCTGCAGCCTGTGGCCATTTGCCCAGAGCAAGGACGAGCCGCCCATGCCACCCAGCAGCGAGCTGGCCATACCGGTCCTGGAGTTGCCCGGCCCCCAGAGCGATCCGGCCGCGCGGGATGGAGACAAGAGCACACCGTATCGCTTTGCCGATGTGGTCGCGGTTGACGTCACGCCCCAGAGCCACGGCGTCTGGTCAAGCTGGGATGAGCACCAGCATCGCTGGCGTCTGGAGATTCGTTCCGCCGGCGCGCTGTCCCTGAATCTGCATTTTAGCGAGTTCGAACTGCCGGCCGGC
>JBFIIN010000389.1:0-3729 GCA_041601225.1 Oceanococcus sp. | reverse complement strand
TTGTTGGTTTCGCTGGGGAGCACGCCGTCGGGTCGGCGCTCGATCCGCGTTTCCAGCGGGTTCACATCTGGCGGAACCCAGCGGGACTCGTTGGCCGGGCCGGCGGGCGCGAGCACGGCAACGTGTGCGATGCGCTGGGTGATCTTGGTGGCGCTCATGCTGTTCTCCTTACAGGCGGCCGTAATAGCCTTCCTTGATCGCATCGAACAAGTTGGCCGCGGTGTGGGTTTCGCCTTCGTAGTCAATCAACTCGTTGCCCCTGAGCGTCAGGGTCTGGCCGTCGTCGAGTGTGAACTGGTATTGGGTCTCGGCCAGATCGGCCGCGTTGACCAGAACGCCCTGAAAAACTTCCGGGTTGTAGCGAAAAGTCGTGCAGCCCTTGAGTCCCAGTCCGACCGCTTGCAGATAGATGTCCTTGAACGCATCGAAGCTGATTTTTGTGGGCACATTGATGGTCTTGGAGATTGCCGAATCGACCCAGCGCTGGGCTGCGGCCTGGACCCGCAAATGCGCTTGCGGGCTGATGTCCTGGGCAGTGACAAAATAGCCGGGCAGCTTGTCCGGGGAGGCCTGGTCATCGACGAAATGCCGGTAGGCGAGCAGCTCGTAGGAGTATACGTCGACCTGTTCCTTGGCCTTGCGGCCAGGGCGGATCACATTGCGGAAATAATGATGGCTGAACGACGGCTCGATGCCATTGCTGGCATTGTTGCCGAAGGACAAGGCAATGGTGCCGGTGGGCGCTATGGAGCTGTGATGGGTGAAGCGGCAACCCGTTTTCTCCAGCTCCGCCACCAGACCCGGATCGATCTGCGCCAGACGCTGCATGTAGCGGCTGTAGCGCGCGTGGAGTACGCGGCCACGGACCTTGTCGCCAAGCTGATAGCCGTCGGTCGCCAGCTCGGGGCGCTGATGCAACATCTGCCGGGTCACCTCGAATTCCTGGTCGAGTATCGGAGCCGGCCCCTTCTCGCGGGCGAGTTCCAGTCCGGTCTGCCAGCCCGTAACGGCCAGTTCGCGTGTCACCTGCTCCGTGAAGGCCACACTGGCGTCCTCGCCATAGGGCAGACGCAGCATGGTGAGAGTCGAGCCCAGGCCGAGAAAGCCCATGCCATGGCGCCGTTTGGCAAACAATTCCTGGCGCAAGGGTTCCAGCGGCAGCCCATTGATTTCGACCACGTTGTCCAGCATCCGGGTGAAAATGGCCACGACCTTGCGAAAGCGCTCAAAGTCAAAGCTGGCGTGAGGCGTAAAGGGCTGATTGACGAAGCCGGTCAGGTTCACCGATCCCAGCAGGCACGCGCCGTGCGGCGGCAGCGGTTGCTCACCGCAGGGGTTGGTCGCGCGAATTTCCTCGCAGAACCAGTTGTTGTTCATGGCGTTGACCTCATCGATGAGGATGAAGCCAGGCTCAGCCCGCTCGTAGGTCGAGCGCATGATCAGGTCCCACAGTTCCCGGGCCGTTGGGCGGCTATAGACCTTCTGTGCCACACGGCCGTCGCCGTCGCGTTGATAACCTGCGTCCGCTCCCGGGAAGTCCCGGTAGATGATCTCGACCTGCGGGTCATCCAGTTCCTCCGCACGAGCCGGAAATGCCAATGGCCAATCAAGGTCGTCCTCCACGGCCTGAATGAATTCGCGGCGGATCAGTACGGAAAGATTGAACTGGCGCAGACGGCCATCGGTCTGTTTGGCGGTAATGAATTGCACGACGTCAGGATGGCCAATATCCATGCAGCCCATTTGCGCGCCACGCCGGCCGCCTGCCGAACTGACCGTGAAGCACATGGCGTCGAAGACGTCCATAAACGACAGGGGGCCGGAGGTGGTGGCGCCGGCGCCGCGGACCGGGGCGCCACGTGGGCGCAAGGTCGAAAAGTCGTAGCCAATTCCGCTGCCGGTCTTGAGGGTCAGGGCGGCCTCGCGCAGCCGGCCCATGATGCCGTCCATCGCATCGGGAACGGTGCCGCTGACCACACAATTGATCGTCGAGGTGGCCGGCTTGTAGGCCGCCGCACCGGCGTTTGAACAGATGCGTCCGGCCGGAATGGCGCCTTGCTCCAGCGCCCACCGGAACTCGCTTTCCCAGTGCGGGCGCTTGGCGGCCGGTTCGACCGCGGCCAGGGCTTGGGCGATGCGCTGCCAGGCCGCGGCCATGTCCTGATCAACGGGCTCGCCCTGGGCATTCTTGAGGCGGTACTTGGCATCCCAGATATCCTGGGACGTGTCCTGCAAGGGTAACGGGTCAGCGCGGCGTGCGGCCGCAGTGGCATGGTTCATTCTTGGCTAGCCCCCGATGGTCTCAATATCAATATCTTGTGGTTCATTTCTGCCGTAACCACAATATCTTGTTGATGGACTATAAAGCATGGCAATGCTTGGAAGTTTGACATGAGTCAAATCAGGCCATTTCCCCGGGGCACGCTGCGCGCCAGCGCCGTCCACTGCATCTGGCGCCAGACTCGCCCCCGCAGGCTCTCAGGCCTGGGCGGCGTGCAGGTAGGCGACAACCTCGCCCATCAGCGCATGGATCGCCTCGAAACTGGCCGCGGGCTCCGCACGCATCTGTTCGGCGCACTGCACCCAGGGTCCCGGCTGCAGCTCTTGGCCGAGTCTTGCTATCAGCCCGTGCATGGTCTCGGGCGTGGTCTCCAGGTGGAACTGCAGACCGATGGCATGGCGGCCGTACTGAAAAGCCTGCTGCTCGCAGGCCGCGCTTCGGGCCAGTTGGTGGCAGCCGTCGGGCAGCGTGTAGGCCTCGCCGTGCCAGTGAAAGGCATTAAAGCGGTCCGGAAACCGGAAGCTGGACGCGGTTTCCAGGCCCTGGACCTCAAACCAACCGATCTCGCGACCCGGGGTTGGCGCCACGCGCCCGCCCAGCACGCAGGACAGCAGTTGCGCCCCCAGACATACGCCCAGCGTCGGTATGCCGCGGGTCATGGCGGCCTCCAGCCAGCGCTTCTCCACCACCAGCCAGGGAAAACGGCCCTCGTCGTTGACGCTCATCGGGCCGCCCATGGCGACGACCAGATCGACCGCGTCCAGTCCCGGCAGCGGCTCACCCCGCCAGAGATGATTGAAGTGGATCCGTGCACCGCGCTCCTTCAGCCAGGCGCGCATGCTGCCCAAGCCTTCGAAGGGAACATGTTGCAGGACTTCGACACGCATGAACTAGACCCGCGCGGTGTATGGCTGTCGGTCATCAATGTATCAAGCACCGGCCAGCCAGGCGCCACCGCGCCTCGCCAACCTGTCCTCA
This sequence comes from Oceanococcus sp., assembly GCA_041601225.1. GTDB lineage: Bacteria > Pseudomonadota > Gammaproteobacteria > Nevskiales > Oceanococcaceae > JBFIIN01. The sequence continues at coordinate 470 of JBFIIN010000389.1, read as the reverse complement.
TGGCCGGGAGGGGAAATGGCTCTGCGTCGTGTGTCATCGTCCGCTGGGCGACCCTGCAGCAAGCCGTCCCGCGCATACTGGCTATGCAAGCAGCGCCCTTCTAGCTGACCAGGAACGGGATGGGTGCTGCCGTGTCCGGTCGGGCGAGTGGCGCCGACGGTGAGGCGGATTCCCATACGCGGTGTTCGTGGATAAAGATCGGCTCGCGTTTAGGCAGGCGAATACGAATCCTTCAACTCCCTGCCCGTTCCGCGGGCGGCATGAGCGGTGGGGCATCGCTTGAATGTGGCATAAGCCGGGCCCAACATCCGGGTGCAGATCAGGTCCCCTGCGCTCGTGGGCGTGCGGCGCCATACTAAGTCTGCCCCGGCTCCTGATGCATGGCCTTGAAGTGGATCAGTCCCGGCGCCCACAGATGCTTTTCGGCGTCGACATCGACATGAATTACCGCACAGCGCCCGGCCTCAAGC
>JBFIIN010000388.1:0-3750 GCA_041601225.1 Oceanococcus sp. | reverse complement strand
GCGCTGCTCGTGCTGCCGCCCGCGCCGCCCAGCTCCGCCATGCCGCCGCGCCACTCGTCGAGGTTCATGGTCGCGCTCGCCGTCGCGATGGCGCCCCACGCGGGCGGCGGAGTTTTCCAGCATCTGGAACTGACGTTCCAGATCCGCGATGCGCCGCTCGGCGCCGTGCACCACACCGGCCAGACCTTCCACGCTGTTCTTGATATCGCCAACGGCCTGTTGCGCGGCGGTGGCAAATTCCACCTGCGCGCTTGACGCCCTAGCGGCCCGTCGTGCGCGTGCGATTCGCAACTTGAGCATTTGCCGGCTGATTGCCCAGCCCAGCAGGAAACCGGCCGGCGCCAAGCCCAGAAGATACCCGTACTCACTCAGGAGGATCATGTTCACACCGTCAAAATTTCGACGCCGCAGCGCTCATGAGTTCCGGCGCTTGCAGCAGAACAAAGATTCGCGAGCCGCGTCGAACGACACCTTTGATCTGCCCGCGGGTCAGGGAATTGCCCACCGCTGGCGCCTCTTCAACGGCCTTGTCGGCCACGCTGAAGACTTCGCCAACCCGATCCACGCGCAGCGCGACCGCCTCGTCCAGATAGTCGACAATCACCATCCGGGTCGATTCCGTATCGGGAACTTCAGGCAGTTTGAGCAGACGGCGCAAATCCAGCACCGGAACGATATGCCCGCGCAGATTGATGACACCCAGGCAGACAAAAGGCGATCCCGGGACTTCAGCGACCGGAGTCATGCGCAGAACTTCCTGTACGGACATCACGTTCAGCCCGAAAATCTCCTCGCCCAGCTGAAAGGTGAGCCAGCGCTGAAAGGTATCCACTTCCATTTCGGCTTCGATTTCGGTTTCTGCCGTCATGCCTCGTGCCCTCTGCGCACCATGCGCTATTGCGCAGGTTCACCTGCAGGATTCGGGCCATCGGCGACGCCCTGATCGCTGATCCCGATCAGCACCAGAGTGACCCGGCGATTGGCATTGCGACCCCTTGCAGTCGCGTTGGAAGCCACCGGTCGGAACTCGCCAAAGCCGTGTGCCGACAGACGCCGCGGATCGATAGCGCGCGCTGCCAGCAAACGCACTACACCGGCCGCACGGCCGGTCGACAACTCCCAGTTTGAGGGAAAAGCCACGGTCTGAATCGGCCGGTTGTCGGTGTGGCCTTCCACCTTGATCATATTGGGCAGGCCGACCAGCAGGGCCGCAATGCGCTCGAACACGCGCACAGCTTCGGCACCCAGAACTGCGGAACCGCTGGAGAACAGGATGTCGGTCGCGATTTCCACTTCCACGCGTCCGGGAAAGCGCCGCACCCGAATCCGACCGTCCTGGATCAAATCAACCAGAGCTTCCTCGATCTGGCTGGTCGCCAGTTCCAGATTGGGGTCGCCAGCCGCTGGGGCGTCAACTGCGCTCTGTGCCGCTCGCGCGCGCCGCTCTGCCGAGACCGTATGCAATTCGCCGGCCACCGAAATCGGCGTGACCACCGCGCGCGTAGACATCATGTTTATGGACTGGTCGCTGCTGCTACCGCGCTGACGCACGCTGCCCAGCTGGACGGGCGACAGGGTTTTGGGCACACCGTGAAAAGCGACGATCAGGGCATCGGACAGGACCCGGAACTTGCCCTCGTTCACCGAGGAGATGGAATACATGACCACGAAAAACGCCAGCAGGAGGGTGATCAGATCGCCATAGGGAATCGCCCAGGCTTCATGGTTCAGATGGTCCTCCTGGGGTTTCTTGCGTGCCATCAGTGCAAGAAGCCTTGCAGCTTGGTTTCGATACTGCGCGGGTTCTCGCCCTGGGCGATGGCAATGAGCCCTTCGATCAGCATTTCGCGCATGCGCGACTGGTTCTGGATCGTGCCCTTGAGTTTCGCGGCGATCGGCAGGAAGAACAGATTCGCGGAGCCGATACCGTAAATCGTGGCGACAAAAGCTGCCGCAATTCCGGTGCCCAGCTTGGACGGGTCGGCCAGATTCTGCATGACCGCCATCAACCCCATAACCGCGCCGATTATGCCCAGGGTGGGCGCGTAGATCCCCATGCCTTCCCAGACTTTAGCCCCCGCCGTATCCGCATGCTCGCGGGTGCCGAGGTCAAGCTCGAGGGAGTTGCGCAGCACATCCGGCTCGGCCCCATCCACCAGCAGCTGCAATCCCTTGCGCGTGAACGGATCAGGCTCCTGCTCGACCAGCGGCTCAAGACCCAGCAGACCCTGCTTGCGGGCGGTCTGGCTCCAGCCCACGATCTTCTCGATGACCGCGTGCGGGTTCTGGCTCGGCGGCCGTATGGTCCAGCCGAATATTCTCAGCGAATGCTTGAAGACCGCCAGCGGAGTTTGGACGAAAATTGCTGCCAGGGTGCCCACAAACACGATGATGAAAGCCGCTGGCGACAGCAGCGCGGCAACGCCGCTACCTTTGAGTATGCTGCCGCCGATTACCGCCAGCAGCGCCAGCGCCAAGCCGGTCAGGGTCATCTTGTCCATAGTTGGAGCGTGTCATTTCCGGGTCCTGCGAATACTGTTTATTTCGGCCGCGGGGCCAGAACCTTGAGTAATCCCGGCATATCCAGAATGAGCGCCACCTGCCCGTCGCCGGTCACCGTCGCACCCGCAAATCCAGCCAATTTCTGGAGCATGGCGCCCAGGGGCTTGATCACGACTTCCTCGCGACCGATGACGGCATCGACAACGACACCAAAGGTCTCGGTGCCGGCACGCGCCACGACGACGTGCTGGGCCTGCGTGTGCTCAGCGTCATCGCCCTCCACCCAGCGCTTGAGACTGAGCAGGGGCACGGCCTCGCCGCGCACGATGAGCACCGCACGGCGGTCCAGCCTGCGTTCCGCGCCGGGGTCCAGGACCAGAACGTCGGACACCGACGACAGCGGGACGGCGAAGACGCGCGTTCCTACGGTGACCATTAAAGTCGGCAGAATCGCCAGAGTCAGCGGCACGCGAATCTCGAAACAGCTGCCCACGCCAAGCTCGGACTCGATATCCACCTGTCCATTGAGTTCATTGATGCGGGTTTTCACCACATCCATGCCCACACCCCGACCCGACACGTCAGACACTTCGGCGCGGGTGGAAAACCCCGGCAGAAACATAATGTGAAAGCATTCCCGAGCATCCATGCGCGCGGCTTCCTCGCGCGTCAGCACACCCTTTTCTATGGCTTTGCTGCGCAGCACGTTGGGGTCAATCCCGCCACCGTCGTCACGGATGACGATGACCATGCTGTCGCCTTCCTGCCTGGCAATCAATTGCAGGGTGCCCGCCCGGGGCTTGCCGCTCGCTTCCCGGGTCGCAGGGTCCTCGATCCCGTGGTCGACCGCATTGCGTACCATGTGCACCAGCGGATCAGAGAGCGCTTCGACCAGATTCTTGTCCAGTTCGGTCTCCTCGCCCACCAGTTCAACCCGGACCTCCTTGTTCAGCGACCGCGCCAGGTCCCGGACCAGCTTCGGGAAGCGTGAGAACACCTTGCGTATGGGTTGCATCCGGATATGCATAACGCCCAGCTGCAGCCGCCCGGTGAGCTGATCCAGTTCGCCCACACATTTATCGATGTCATCGTCATCCAGACGATCCCGCAGAATCTTCATGCGATTTCGCACCAGGACCAATTCGCCGACCAGATTCATCACCTTGTCCAGGCGCCGGGTATCCACCCGCACGCTCTGCTCGGTGACCGGTCTGGGCACGGCGGATTTGGCTGCGGCTGCTGGCGCGG
>JBFIIN010000387.1:0-3774 GCA_041601225.1 Oceanococcus sp. | reverse complement strand
CCGGCGGCGCGGGCCGCGGCAAGCGCGGCTTCAAGTTCGGTATTCAGCATCGTCTTGCTCGGTGGCAGGCCGCGGATGATACCGGCACGCGGCCTTCGGCGTCAGGCCTGTTAACATAGCCCGCCTCGGGTGCTCTGCAGGTCCTTACGGTCCCAAGGAGTTGAACGGGAAGTCGGTGGAAATCCGACGCTGCCCCCGCAACGGTAAATGGTTTGGGGCAATCACAAAGCCACTGGTCCGGATGACCGGGAAGGCGATTGCCCACCGCGCAAGCGGTCAGACATGCCATGAGCCCGGATACCGGCCCGAACCGGTGGTGACCCGGCGAGCCATGCTTCCGTGTCATCAGACACTCAAGCTTGAGCCTGCGGGGTCGCAGGTTTTACGGAGCAGTTATGAAATTCCAGTTTGCAGCCGCATTCGCGGCGGCGTTTGCCTGCCATACGGCAGCAGCGCAACCCACCACGCTAGACACCATGGTCGTCACCGGCACCCGCACGGCCAGCGATCCAGCCCAACTGCCCGACGCCATCAGCGTGATTGGCCGCGCCGAAATCGAGTCCAGCGCAGCGGCCAGTCTGGCCGAGCTGCTCCGGGGGCGGGCAGGCGTTGAGATCATTGACTTCTACGGCGACGGCAGTCGGGCAAGCGTCGGAATGCGCGGATTTGGAGCCAACGCGCCCTCGAACACCTTGATCACCGTTAACGGCCGACCGCTCAACAACCCGGACATCGGCGCTGCGGATCTGGGCCGCATTCAACTGGCCGACATCGACCGGATCGAGATCCTGCAGGGCGGCAGCGCGTTCTATGGCGATCAGGCGGTGGGCGGCGTGATCAACATCATCACCCGGCGCCCCGGCACGCCGGATGCCGCGTTCCGGACCCGGGCGGGCAGCTACCAACACCGCAGTGGACGCGCCGTCGTGAGAGCCGGCCGTGAAGCCCTACACGCGGCCCTGAGCGCCACCGCGCTGCGCACCGACAACTATCGACGGCACAACCGCCTGGATCGCCAGGCGGCCAACCTGCGGCTGGGCGGACGCGACGAAGCGCTAAGTTGGTGGCTGGATGGCGAATACACCAACGAAGAATTGCAGACACCGGGCGGTTTGTTGGCCGCAGAGGCCGCCGCCGACCGCCGGCAATCCGCAGCCGACTTCGCCGATGACTTTTCCAATGCGCGCACAACGGATCTGGCCGCCGGAATCGACTGGCAACCGACCGCCAATTGGCGCATGGCTGCGCAGTCGGGCGAACGCGAATCAACCGGGCGGTTTCGTCTGAGTTTTCGCGGCTTCCCCACCGAGCCCGCAACCCAGGACCGGAAAATTCGCAACCTTGATCTGCGCCTGCTGCACAGCTTCATGCTCGGTGGACGCAAGGGCACCGCAGTCCTTGGCGCGGATTTGCGGCGGGCTGACTATTTGCTGGTATCGCAATTCGGTGAGCAGATAAATCAGCAGGATCTGGACGACTTCTACCTGGGCGCCACTTTGCCGCTGGCTCAAGATCTGGATACGACATTCGCCCTGCGTCAGTCAAATACGACCGATCATCTTCGCGACCGTGGCGAGTTCGCCAGCCTGCCCGACGGAAAGCGCATCAAGCACTCCGAAACAACCGCGTCGCTGGGCTACAGCTGGCGACCCCACGACGGTCTCAAACTCTTTGCCGGCTGGGACCAGGTATTGCGTTATCCCAAAGTGGATGAGTACTTCGGCTCCGGCTTTACCCCCGACACGATCGCACTAACGCCCCAGACCGGAGACAGCTTCGAACTGGGCGCCCAGTGGCAAATCGCAGGCCTGAACCTGAGCGCTACGATGTTTCATCTGGCCCTGCGGGACGAAATCGTGTTTGACCCCAACGCCAATGGTTTCGGCGCCAATGTCAATCTCGACAGCAGCCGCAGGCAAGGCGTACTGCTCGACGCGCAATGGGCGGCCAGCGCACGCTGGCGTATCAGCTTCGCCTATACCTTCGTGAATGCCGAGCTGCGCTCAGGCAGCCGTAAAGGACGTGACATTCCATTGGTGGCCGAGCAACTCGGACGCTTTGCCGTGGATTGGCTGGCCGACGGGCACTGGAGCATGCGCGCCGAACTCCAGGGTAGCGGCGCGCGCGGCCTGGGCGGCGATTTTGATAGTTCTCTGGCACCCCTTCCCGGTTACGCGGTCCTGAATCTGGTGGCCGCGCACGGGCGGAACCGTTGGCGCTTCAGTGCGCGGCTGAACAATGTGCTGGGCCGGAAGTATGCCGAGCAGGGCTTCGAGGCGCGATTGGCACCGGACTTCAGCGAACAGGCAACCCACTTCCCGATGCCGGAATTCAACGCGCTGGTCAGCGCCGAGTATAGGATCTGATCTGCGGGCCGGGCGCCGCCGTGGCGCGCGCCCGGCACCACTGAAGTCTGGAGCCCGCGCAAGGCCTAGGCGACAGCCTCCGCTGAAAAAGCCAGACGATTACGACCGTTGTTCTTTGCCCGAATAAGCGCCTTGTCCGCACGGTCGAACAGCTCTTCAGCTGGCTCAGCAGGCCGCTCGTCCGGCCCCAACATACCGATTCCGATAGTTATGGTGATCGGCGCAGTGGCTGCCACCTCGCCTGGCAGCCCCGAAGCCTCGATGAACAGACGCACCCGCTCGGCCACATTGCGCGAATAGGCAGCTGTCGCTCCTGCCAATACGATTGCGAATTCATCACCGGAGATACGCGCGGCGAATTCCCGTTGCTGGACGATGCTGCGACGAATCGCATGGGCGACCAGGGTCAGACATTTGTCTCCGGCCCGATGCCCGTGTGCTTCGTTATATTGCTTGAGATTGTCGACATCCAGCAGCAGCAAAGTCACCGCCAGCCCCTGCTTTCTTGCCAATTTCAGGCGCTGAGCCAAGGCGCTGTCAAAAGAGCGCCGATTGTGCAATTCGGTTAAGGAATCAGTCACGGCGACCGCTTCCAGCGCGTTCTGCAGATTACGATTGCGCTGCTCGATGGCCCAGGCCGTCACCGCCACGAGCAAAGTTCCCAGAAGCAACATCACGGCCTGCAACACCCGTGCGCCCGTTGCGCTCAATGCGATGCTGGGAAAAACGTGACCACTCAGATGCAGGCCCAGGAACCAGCCCACGCAACTGCAAATAATCAGGGCCGCCAGAATGCCGGCACGCGGCGTCAGCAGCAGGGTGGCCATGAGCGGGACCGCCGGCAGCACCACCAGCACCGGACCGTCGAGCCCACCGACCGCATAGGCAAAACCCAGGAACAGCAGGACAAAAGCCGACAGCACAATACTGCCGCCCAGATCCGTACGTTTGCCTCCGCGCACGATGATCGGGACAAGAGCCAGGGCGACAACCAGTCCGCCACCAAAGGCCACCATGGAGCCCGGCGCGAAGCCATGCCACAGCGCGGCGGCAACTCCCAGCACACCAAACCCGGCCAGAACCAAAGCCAGGACCGACATCAGGCGGTGCCGCTCGATTGCAGATCGGGTCTGACCCGGCATGCCGGGCGGGCCTGCCGCGGCGCCAAGCGCTTGATGCAGTTGAGACTTTGGCATAAATCCCTCGTTTTATCGGCCCACAATACACGACAACAGGCCAAAGTCGAAAAACGCCGGGAAACCTAAGATCGGCGCTCCCGGAACCGTTTTCGGGCTGCGCACCAACTCTAATCCAGACACGGCGCCAGAAATTCGCGCAGCTTTTTGCGGGTCTGGGACAGGAACTCGCGGGTCGCACCCGCGCGGCGACCGAGGAGCTCGGCGATCTG